>NZ_JBWJVK010000045.1:0-15375 GCF_056428945.1 Flavobacterium sp. GNP010
TTTTCTTCCAAAAGAAAAGAGATAACAAATCTTATGTTTCTATCCTTCCATTTGAAGTTGAAGCATAATTGATTTTCTCAATTCATTAAAAAGCCCGTTTCGATTTATTTCGAAACGGGTTTTTTTGTTTACTCACCTATCCCGAAGTCTCGGGACTCTCTGAAGGAGCGGGAGCCGATAGGAGAAACAATTAGATAAAAGTTCGATAATCCAAGTTATTAGTCCCTAAAAGTCTAGTAGTCTAATTGTAAATATGACCCGCATGAGGGATAGCAGCGGCATCCTTTTATGAAGCGCAGCGCAATAAAAGATACAGCGAATAGCCCGACCCGCAGTTGCGAGGAGGAACGACGAAGCAATCTGAAGGGTCATGCCCAAAAACAAAAAACCCTCGCATCTCTGCAAGGGTTTCTCTATAAATAATTTTAGCTAATCACTAAGGACTAGTTACTAAAATCTAGTATCTGTAATATTCTGGTTTGAATGGTCCAGCAACTTCAACACCAATATAAGCTGCTTGATCATCACGTAAAGTTTCCAATTCAACACCTAATTTAGCTAAGTGTAAGAATGCTACTTTTTCATCTAAATGCTTCGGTAACATGTATACTTCATTTTTGTATGAAGCACTATTTTTCCACAATTCGATTTGAGCTAAAGTTTGGTTTGTAAACGAGTTACTCATTACAAAACTTGGATGTCCAGTTGCACAACCTAAGTTTACTAAACGACCTTCGGCTAAAACCAAAATATCATTTCCAGCAATGGTATACTTGTCAACTTGTGGTTTGATCTCTACTTTAGATACACCATGATTTTTATTTAACCACGCCATGTCTATTTCGTTATCAAAGTGACCGATGTTACAAACGATAGTTTTATCTTTCATTTTCTCGAAGTGAGAACCTAGAACGATGTCTTTGTTTCCAGTAGTTGTAATAATAATATCAGCTGTTGCAATAACAGTATCTAATTTTTTAACTTCAAAACCGTCCATTGCAGCTTGTAGCGCACAAATTGGATCAATTTCAGTAACTGTAACGATAGATCCAGCACCTCTAAATGAAGCGGCAGTTCCTTTACCTACATCACCGTAACCACAAACGATTACTCTTTTTGCTGCCAACATTACATCAGTTGCACGACGAACTGCATCAACTGCACTTTCCTTACAACCGTATTTGTTATCAAATTTTGATTTAGTCACAGAGTCATTTACGTTTATTGCAGGCAAATGCAAAGTTCCTTCTTTCATACGCTCGTATAAACGGTGAACTCCTGTTGTAGTCTCTTCAGATAAACCTTTGATTCCAGGAATTAATTCTGGGTAGCGGTCAAAAACCATGTTGGTTAAATCTCCACCATCATCAAGAATCATGTTCAATGGTTTTCTATCTTCACCAAAGAATAATGTTTGCTCAATACACCAGTCAAAATCTTCTTCGTTCAATCCTTTCCAAGCATAAACCTGAATTCCAGCAGCAGCAATTGCAGCAGCAGCTTGATCTTGAGTAGAGAAAATGTTACAAGAAGACCAAGTAACTTCGGCTCCAAGAGCGATCAATGTTTCGATCAAAACCGCAGTTTGGATTGTCATGTGCAAACATCCTGCAATACGAGAACCTGCAAGCGGTTGTTCGTCTTTATATTCAGCACGAAGCGCCATTAGACCTGGCATTTCAGCTTCAGCTAGTTCAATTTCTTTTCTTCCCCAAGCCGCTAGAGAAATGTCTTTTACTTTGAAAGCCACAAAAGGCATAGTTGTAGTACTCATTTATAGTATATTTGTATTGTAAATTTTTTGCAAATTTACGGAATAACTTTAGAATTTTACTGTTTTCCAGAAGATTTATGAATTGTTTAATTCGCTAATCTTTTGAACATTAACTAAATAATTTCTTTAAGCTGAACTTATTTCAGTTTCTGGAGCTATTTCCCGCTTTTTGTTGCAATCTTTTTATTTTTAAAGAAAAAATAAAAAGGATTTCCACTTCAATCGGGGCTAAAAATCAAGATCATAACACGATGCCGCTTTACAAAACGAAACATTTCTCCCGAAGCGAAGGGAACACTACCCAAATCCTCGTTTGGAAAGTAACCGAGTCCTATGCAGAATTAGTAGACCAAGTGGTCTTAAACGACAGCAACCGCATTCGCCTAAACGGAATGAAATCTGAAATGCACCAACGCGCCTTTCTTAGTGTACGTATGTTATTGCAGGAAACGGGTCATGCCGATTTAGATTTGTATTACGATGAATTTGGTAAACCGCATTTACAAGGCGAGAAGCACATTTCGATAACGCATTCCCATAATTTTTCGGCAATTAGTATCAGCGATGAAGCCGTAGGAATCGACATCGAATTGCAAAGAGACAAAATCATTCGTATTGCTGATAAATTCTGTGATTCAGAATTTCAATATTTGAATACGGATAGTGACGAATATATTAGGATATTAACGGTTATTTGGGGAGCCAAGGAAGCCATTTTTAAAATTAGAAACGAAAAAGGAATCAGTTTCAAAGATCATATAAGGGTCGAGGAGTTTCATGTAAACAGTAAACTAACCACTGCCAAACTTCATTTTAATAATTTAGTTAAAAATTTCAATATTCATTTTGAAGAAATAGAGGATTTTACGTTAGTTTACGCTTTCGAAAATTAAAAACAAACTGCAAGTTTGCGAATTCGTGGTAAAAAGTATGACAAATATTTACAAAGACATTTTAAAGGCAAAAAGCGAGCAATCAAAATTACTCGCCATTCTTCTTGATCCTGACAAAGTAGTTTTGGAGACTTTATCCGATCTAATTTTAAAAATAAATCAATCTCCTGCAAGTCATATTTTTATTGGCGGAAGCCAAGTTACAACTACTATTATTGATCAATTAGTTGCGCAAATTAAGCAAAACTCTAATTTACCAATCGTTTTATTCCCAGGCAATCCATCTCAAATTTCAGATGAAGCAGATGCAATTTTGTTTTTATCATTAATTTCAGGAAGAAATCCTGATTATTTGATAGAACATCAAGTAAATGCTGTTCCAATACTGAAACGAACAGATTTAGAAATTATCTCTACAGGATATATTTTGATAGAAAGTGGAACTGAAACCGCCGTTGAACGCATTAGTAAAACCCAGCCTTTAAATCGTGATGATATCGATTACGTTGTTCAAACCGCACAAGCTGGTGAAATGTTAGGCAATAAGTTAATTTATCTCGAGGCGGGAAGCGGAGCAAAACAGGCAGTACCGTTAGGAATGATTAAAAAAGTAGCTCAAAATATTGAGATTCCGTTACTAGTAGGTGGCGGAATTGTAGATTTGCAGGGCATTCAAGATGCGTATCATGCAGGAGCCGATTTAGTGGTTATTGGAACCGCTTTTGAAAACAACACTAATTTTTTTAATGACAGACATTAGTTTTATTTGGCATCTCGAGCGTAATGTCATTAAGTAAGTGTTTATTTGTCATTCCGACGAAGGAGGAATCTCTGTTTTTTGCGCACGTTTGTTGCGATTCTTCCTTCGTCGGAATGGCACAATCATGAGGATTATTCCTTAACTTAATGACATTGATTCCGTGAGCATTCGTGGGACAAGGACGTAAATTTACAAACCTAAAATATTTCAATGATAGAATACTTTTTTTCTCAGTATAAAGATTACCCAACCCTAGATATTGTTCTAGAAATCGTGGCTGTTATTTTTGGTTTACTGAGTGTTTGGTATGCCAAAAAAGATAATATTTTGGTTTTTCCAACAGGATTGGTTAGCACATCGATCTTTGTCTATTTATTGTGGAAATGGACTTTGTGGGGCGATATGATGATCAACGGATATTATTTTGTGATGAGTATTTATGGCTGGTACCACTGGACTCGGAAAAAAGGAGATACAATTGAGTTTCCAATTTCAAAAATTTCCAGCGCCGAAAAACGAATTGCGATAATTCTTTTTATATTTACGGTAGCCTTTGTGGTTTCGGTATATCATTATTTCGGAAAATTTACCACTTGGTATGCTTATGTAGATACATTTATTACAGGAATTTTCTTTGTAGGAATGTGGCTCATGGCCAAAAGAAAAGTCGAAAACTGGATATTTTGGATAATTGGAGATGTAATTTCAATTCCACTATATTTTTCAAAAGGATTTACCTTCACTAGTTTTCAATACATAGTATTTACAATTGTTGCCATTTTTGGCTATTTAGAATGGAAGAAAACCTTAGACAGCTCCCAAACGGAACTACAAAAATAATTAAAATTGCTCTATTTGGTCCCGAAAGTACGGGAAAAACCACATTAGCCAGGCAGCTTGCGGAGTATTATAAAACCGAATGGGTTCCAGAATACGCACGTGAATATCTTCAAAAAAAATGGGATAAAAACCAGCAAATATGTACTGTTGATGATATGTTGCCGATTGCTTATGGCCAAACCAAATTAGAAAATGAAAGCACTTCAATTGCTAATAAATATCTTTTTTGTGATACAAATTTATTAGTCACCAAAGTTTTTTCGGAGGTGTATTATAATTTTTGTGATCCTATATTGGATCAAGCGGCTCGGGAACACGAGTATGACCTATTTTTTCTAACGGATATTGATGTTCCATGGGAAAAAGACGATTTACGAGATGGTCCTGACCAGAGAGAGTCTGTATTTGCAATTTTCAAGCAATCCTTACTTGACAATAACAAGCCATTTGTAATTCTTTCAGGGGATAAAAATTTACGATTCAAGAAAGCAATCGCAATCATTGAGGATTTGTCAAAAGCGACAGAAATGGGATTTTCATCACTTGATTTCGTGCAAATTTATGACAAAGGAGTTTCATTACATAACATTGAACAACAGCTTAATTTTTTTAGAAACGGAATTGCAAAAAGTAATTTAGTAGCGCCAGCCACATTACTCAATGGAATTTTAGAACTATCAGAAAATGATTTTCAAGAAAAGGCATTTTTTTTTGATGAAAATAAAGACAGTTTTAAGTTAGAGAAATTTGTTCCAGCATCTGGGGCGGCGAGTAGGATGTTTAAATTTTTGATCGCTTTTTTGAATGATTTTGACATTGAGAAAGAAAGTATTAATGCTTACATCAATAAGAAAAAAGATACCGAATTGTCTGTTTTTATAGTAGGTTTAGAAAAATTCCCTTTTTTTAAGATCATTGATGACAAATTAAAAGAAGTGTTTTCTGATTTTCATTCTCTTGACCGAGACAGAATGAATTACTATTTTATAAAATTACTTTTAGCAAAAGATCACTTTGATTTTGGGAATAAACCTAAGGGGGCGCTTCCTTTTCATAATTATCAAAACCGATTAGTAACTCCTGTTGAGGAGCATCTTCAAGAGTGTATTTATTATGCGAGTTCAAACAACAGTTCGAATTTGCATTTTACAATGTCTGAAGCTCATTTAGGTCAGTTTGAAACTATAATTAATGCCATTAAAGGTGCTGTCGAATGTGACTCTGAAACAATAATAAATGTAAGTTATTCATTTCAAAATAAGAATACAGATACCCTTGCAGTTGATGCGGACAATAATCCATTCCGAGATGAAAATGGGAACTTGTTTTTTAGACCAGGAGGTCATGGCGCTTTGCTTGAAAATTTAAATAACCTTGATGCTGATATTGTATTTATCAAAAATATCGATAATGTAATTCAAAATAAAATCGAAAAAACGGCTCGTTATAAAAAAGCATTAGCCGGAATCTTGATAGAATCTCAGTGCCAAATTTTTAAGTACCTACATGCAATCGAAGCTGAAGAGGTTCGTGAAGAATCTATAGATGAAATAGTACTTTTTTTAGAGAAAAAACTGAACTTTAAAATTCTAGATGCTTTTTACCAATTTAGTTTTGAAAACAAAATTATAGAATTAAAAGCTCTTTTAGACAAACCGATTAGAGTTTGTGGAATGGTAAAAAATGAAGGGGAAGCAGGCGGAGGTCCGTTTTGGGTAAAAGATAAAGATCAAGCGATTTCATTACAAATCGTAGAAAGTTCACAGGTTGATTTGTCTGATGAAAATCAAAAAAATATTCTGAACGCATCGACTCATTTTAATCCAGTTGACTTAGTTTGCGGTATAAAAAATTATAAAAATGAGAAGTTTGATTTGGCACAATTTGTCGATCATAACAGTGGTTTTATTGTAGAGAAAACAACATTAGGAAAAACAGTAAAATCATACGAATTACCGGGCTTATGGAATGGAGCTATGGCAAACTGGATTACAATATTTGTCCAAGTTCCTTTAATCACTTTCAATCCTGTAAAAAGCGTAAATGATTTATTGAAAGCAGCGCATCAGCCGAAATAATGGAAAAGGAAAAAATCATATCAGAGCTGAGTTTTAAAGCCGTCCGAAGTAGTGGAGCCGGTGGTCAGAATGTCAATAAAGTGTCCTCGAAAGTAGTATTGACTTTTGATTTAAAAAATTCTCAGGCATTAAACGAAGAGGAGAAATTTTTGGTTGAAACCAAGTTAGCATCTAGATTGACTACTGATGCAGTATTAATATTGAATTGTGATGAAGACCGAAGCCAAATTAGAAATAAAGAAATTGTTATCAAACGATTTCTAACACTTATAAAAGATGCGTTGTTCATTCCCAAAGAACGTAAACCTACCAGAATTCCGAAATCGGTGATAAGGAAGCGAATCAAGGACAAAAAGAGCATTTCTGAAGTCAAGAAAAATCGTAGAAAACCCGATTTTTAAAATTTATTACAATTCGTAATTTATAATTCACAATTTATAATTAGTTTTGCGCTGTCTCAAAGGGGTGCTCTAAATAACGAGCTGAGATTATACCCAAAGAACCTGGACAAGTAATGTTGTCAAGGGAAATAATGACAAAATAATAGCGTTTACTCTACTTTATTTGTCATAGGAAGCAATCATTTTTTTTATTTAACAACAAGAATAATTCCCCCTTTTATTCGTAACATTTTTACGAATGAATACCTTATTTTTTAAGAATGGCTTAAAGGCAAAGACTAAAAGTCAAACTAAATTTGTACGAGTATCAGTATTACTTTGCTCGCTTCACTTTTCACTTTTCACATTTTCACAGGTTAAAGACACTACAAAATTGAATCAGTTAGATGAAGTTTTGGTCTCGGCAGTTCGTGTCACTGCAAAAATCCCAGTCAGTTTTAGCAATTTGGGCAAAAAGGAAATCAAGTTTCGCAATTTGGGACAGGATATCCCGATTTTGATGAATTATTTGCCATCAGTTGTGACTACTTCTGATGCCGGAAATGGTGTAGGCTACACGGGAATTCGAGTGCGTGGTAGTGACGCTACTCGTGTGAACGTGACCATCAACGGAATTCCGTATAACGATTCTGAAAGTCACGGTACGTATTGGGTAAACATGCCAGATTTTGCTTCTTCTGTAGAGAGTTTGCAATTGCAGCGCGGTGTGGGAACTTCTACAAATGGCGCGGGTGCTTTTGGCGCAAGCCTGAACATGCTAACAGATAATTATGCTGCCCAAAGTACGGGAGAAATATCCAACTCTTTTGGAAGCTTCGATACTCGAAAGCATACCGTAAAATTCAGTACCGGTTTAATGAATGACCATTTTGAAATCGCAGGACGTTTATCGGCGATCCAATCAGACGGATTTGTTGATCGCGGTGCTTCTGATTTGAAATCATATTTTCTGCAGGGAACGTATGTAGGCAAAACTACATTGATAAAAGCACTCGTTTTTGGTGGAAATGAAAAAACATATCAGTCGTGGAATGGTATAGATGGCGAGACCTTGAATACCAATCGCAGGTTTAATTCTATCGGTCAGAAATATGATGATGCTGGTAATCAAGAGGGTTTTTATGAAAATCAAACTGATAATTATCAACAAGATCATTATCAGTTACACTGGAATGAAAGATGGTCGGATAACTGGAGTTCTAATTTTGCCTTGCATTATACCAAAGGTAAAGGTTATTATGAAGAATATGCAGATGATTGGTATTTTAAGAATGTATTGTTTAGTGATGAAACCTCATTTAGTTTTTTAGGATATACTCCAATAACGGTCGATGGGAAACAAGTTAATTCTACTGATTTAATTCGTCAAAAATGGTTGGATAATGATTTTTACGGAACCACATTTTCAGCGAACTATAAGGATGCTAAATTAGATTTTATTTTTGGTGGAGGCTGGAATAAGTATGAAGGAAGCCATTTTGGTAAAGTCATTTGGGCGCGATTTGCATCTCAAAGTGAGCTTGGAGACAAATATTATGACGATTATGCCGTAAAAATAGATGGGAATATTTTTGCCAAAGCCAATTATCAAATTACTGATAAATTAAGTTTGTTTGGAGATTTACAATTTCGTTCTGTAAACTATCAAGCAGATGGCGTTCAAGCCAATTCTGTAGATGATACCTTTAATTTCTTTAATCCAAAGACGGGATTAACGTATGATATTGATACTAATAATGCCTTATATTTTTCCTATGCCAGAGCGAATAGAGAACCAAACAGAACGGATTATGAAGGCGGAAACGTTAAGCCAGAAAAGTTGAATGACTTTGAATTGGGCTGGAGGTATTTGGCTGAGAAAGTACAATTCAACTCAAATGTGTATTATATGGCCTATAAAGATCAATTGATTTTGACAGGTAATCTCGATGATGTAGGTGCGCCAATACGTTCCAAT
Organism: Flavobacterium sp. GNP010; assembly: GCF_056428945.1. Lineage (NCBI taxonomy): Bacteria > Pseudomonadati > Bacteroidota > Flavobacteriia > Flavobacteriales > Flavobacteriaceae > Flavobacterium > Flavobacterium sp. GNP010. The sequence continues at coordinate 8,704 of NZ_JBWJVK010000045.1, forward strand.
AGCGAGAAAAGCTACCGTTTAGGACTGGAAGTAGATGCTACAATAGCGCTAACAGATCAGTTAATTATCCGTCCTAATTTTACTTTGAGTGCTAATAAAAATAGGGATTTAGCTGTTGAAGGAAAGGATTACGGCACTACAGATATCGCGTATTCACCATCGATTATTGCAGGAAATATTCTAGTCTACACACCTATTGAAAGCTTGCATATTTCATGGTTGCAAAAATTTGTAGGCGAGCAATACATGAATAACATCGAATTGCCAGCAGCAAAATTGGCAGATTATTTTGTGAATGATTTAAATGTTGCCTACACTTTTAAACCCAAATCAATTTTCAAAGAAATAATTGTAACGGGTCTTGTAAACAATTTTTTAGATAAAAAATATGTTTCAAATGGCTACATGTATGATATCTATCCGTACTATTACCCACAAGCGGGAATTAATTTCTTAGCAGGAGTAACGTTGAGGTTTTAGTGATTTATTTTAGTTATATTGTGAAAAGTCCTGATGGTAAAACATCAGGATTTTTTGTTTAATTATAAACCCGTAGCGTAGTTCCATTTACCTGAACCCGATATTGTTTCATAGGATATTGTAATTTCCCCTGCCCGCTAAACAAACTGTATTCTTCAGTATCACAATCACAGAGAGCATTAATTCCTTTAATGGTCATAGTCGAACACGCACTTATGGCTTGGTTAGGACAAGCAGCATCAAAGGCATTATAGCCACTACCGGTATTAAAAACAATAATTCCTCGAGCACCAACACCTGGATAATAAATAGCATTGCTAGCATATTGTAGGTTAGAGTAGGCAGGCAAATTCATATTGATGTCTACTGTAAAAGTATAATTCGGCACAAATGGATTTGTATTATCAAAACCAGAATCACTGCATGAAAAAAAGAAAGGAATTATAACGGAAAGCAGTAGGTATTTTTTCATTTTAAAATAGTGTCAAAGTATTAGTGAAACAAATTTAATTTATTTAACTTTGAATTATATATGATTAACATATATTTATAGTCAAAAAAATAGTAGTATCTTAGTGGAAAGAAATCCCGTCCCGATGGGATTTTTTCTATTTATATAAATGATGAAGTTATGAGTACAGTATCGTATTACACCGCAGAAGGGTTAAAGAAATTAAGAGAAGAATTAGATTATTTAAAAAGCGTAATGCGTCCTAAAGCATCTGCAGATATAGCCGAAGCGAGAGATAAAGGAGATTTGTCTGAGAATGCTGAATATGATGCTGCTAAAGAAGCACAAGGAATGCTAGAAATGCGCATTGCAAAATTAGAGGAAGTACATTCTAATGCAAGATTAATAGATGAAACGCATTTGGATCTTTCTAAAGTTTTGGTGTTGTCTAACGTGAAAATCAAAAATCAAACCAACGGTATGGAAATGACATACACCTTGGTAGCAGAGAGCGAAGCCGATTTGAAAACCGGAAAAATTTCAGTAACTTCTCCAATTGGGAAAGGGTTATTAGGAAAATCAGTAGGCGAATTTGCCGAAATCACGGTGCCTAATGGCGTTTTGAAATTCGAAATTTTAGAAATATCTCGTGATTAATTTCAATAATTAGGTCGTACCGAACGCAGTTTAAAAGTTTTTAATTTTTTAAAATAGTAGAATGAGCAGCATATTCACAAAAATCGTTAACAAAGAAATCCCATGCTACAAAATTGCAGAGGATGAAAATTTCTTAGCTTTTTTGGATGTAAATCCAAATGCGAAAGGGCATACGCTTTGCATTCCAAAACAAGAAATCAATAAGATTTTTGAGATGGAAGACGATTTGTATTTGGGACTGATGCAGTTTTCTAAAAAAATTGCGGTGGCTTTAGAGAAAACAGTGCCGTGTAAAAGAATTGGAATGTCAGTTATTGGATTGGAGGTTCCGCATGCGCATGTACATTTGATTCCTTTGAATGACATGGATGAAATGCGTTTTCAAAATAAAGTAGTGTTGACTCAGGATGAATTTGAAACTTTGGCAGCTGGTATTGCAGCCAACATTTAATTTTCATAATAAAATAAATTGGTACAGTTTTAGTTTAAAAGGGAAGAGGTGAAAGCCTTTTCCCTTTTTATTTTTAGCTTAGATTTTTATTATGAAAAACATTTGTTTAGTACTTTTTTTCTCTTTCTCTCTTCTTGGTTTTGGACAGGTCAATACTGGATATCCTCTGGTAGATGCTAAAATGGCAGCTATTCCAAGTGCTTCAGCAAGCTCAACGGATGCCATTGCAAATTATATCAATGCTAATTTCAAAACAGAAACTGACAAAATCAGAGCTGTTTTTTATTGGACGGCATCAAATATCAGCTATGATGTACCAGGAATGTTTGATTTGAATGTTATTGAAACAGTTCCAGAAAAAATTGCCAAAACGTTAAAAAGGAGAAAAGGAGTTTGTGCTCATTATGCTGTCGTTTTTAATGATCTTGCTCAAAAAGTGGGAATTCAGTCTTTTATTATAGAAGGGTACACCAAACAGTTCGGAAAAGTGAGTAGTTTGGCCCATGCGTGGATAGCTGCAAAAATTAACAACAAGTGGTATGTGTTTGATCCTACTTGGGGCGCTGGTTACGTAAATAATGGAAAATTCTTTAAAAAACTGAACAACAGCTATTTTAAAGTAGCTCCATCTGTGAGCATCGCATCACATATGCCGTTTGATTATTTGTGGCAATTTTCGAATTATCCTATTTCGAATAATGACTTTTATGAAGGTAAAATTCAAATGAATAAAACTAAGAAATACTTCGATTTCGAAAAAGAAATCAATATTTATCTCACACTTTCAGAAGAAGATCAGTTATTCACATCAGCTGAAAGAATAGCAAAAAATGGTTTAAAAAATGCCATGATTGTGGAGCGTTACGAAGATAAAAAGCAACATTTGACTTTTTTGCGATACAATACAAATATCGAAAAATTGAATGCTGTAGTGCGAGAATTGAATGAAGCGGTAGTCTTGCTAAATGATTTTATTCATTACCGAAACAATAAATTCAAGCCTGCTTTCTCAGATGAGGAGACTAGCCGAATGATTGAAATACCAAAGGCTAAATTAACGAAATGTCATAATGATATTTACAGTATTGGTTCTGTTGGGGATCAAAACGCAGCGAATGTAGCATCGATTAAAAAATCAATAGGAGCTGCTTTGGCGCAAGCCGAAGAACATTCGTTGTTTGTAAAAAATTATTTGAGTAAGTCTAAAATAGTTAGGAAAACGATGTTCTCGAAAATTACTTGGTTGGGAATTCCTTTGGGTTAAACTACTTTTTTAAAACTAACCTGCATTGTTGTTCCTTTTCCAATCTCAGAATTCAGTACTTTGATTGTTCCATTGTGGTATTCCTCAACAATTCTTTTTGACAACGATAAACCCAATCCCCAACCGCGTTTTTTTGTAGTAAAACCGGGTTCGAAAATACTTTTGAATTGACTTTTTTGAATTCCGCTTCCCGTATCGGAAACATTTATTTTTACAGATGCACCTTCTTGCTCGATTTGAAGTGCTAATTTTCCTTTTCCTTTCATCGCATCTATGGCGTTTTTTACTAAATTTTCAATGGTCCAGCTGTGTAATGTTGGGTTCAAGGAAACCCAAATTGGGGTTTGTGGTGCTTGGAACGAAAATTCAATTTGTTTGGAGAATCGAGATTGTAGATAGTCAAAAGATTGAAAAGTTTCGGCAACGATATCTTTATTTTCTAATTTTGGCTCTGAGCCAATTTTAGAAAAACGATCGGTTATGGTTTGCAAGCGCTCAATATCTTTTTCAATTTCAAATGTGGTGCTTTCGTCTATATTTTCAGTTTTTAAGAGTTCTACCCAGCCAATCAATGAAGAGAGCGGAGTTCCAATCTGGTGGGCAGTTTCCTTGGCCATACCAGCCCAAAGTTTGTTTTGTGTAGCAATTTTTGTACTGCGATAAAAATTATAAACTAATCCACCAAAAAGCACAATAATAAGTAGTAATGCAAGAGGGTAATATTTTAATTTGTTGAGCAAGGCAGAATTACCATAATATAAATTCTGAAATTTTCCAGGTACATACTCAATCACAATGGGTTCGTTTTCGTTTTTTAATTTGGATAAAAAAACATGGGCTTTGCGATCATTTTTTACAATGGCATCGTCAATATTTACTGTATTGATAATGCGCTTATTCTCCGTTACTATGATGGGAATAGATGTGTTGTTGCTAAATATTAGAAGCGGCAGTTCCACATCGGTATTTTCATCGGCATTGTTAAGTGTTTTTTGAGCTTTTGCCCAAAGATTCATTTTTAATCGTTCTTCATTTTTGAAGATCTGAAAAAAAGTATAGGTGTTCCAAAGAATTAATAAAATGATAAAAAAAGATGCAAAAATAATAGCCCAGCGGGTGTTAATTCTTCTTTCGGAAAACTGCATAAATATATTTTAGAGGTATAAATGTAACGAAATATAAGCACTTATATTTTAGTTTTTACCAAAGAATTTTTAATTAAAGAAATGACCACTTTATTTTATTCTAGTGTTATGTGTAGCTATTTTTTTTACTTTTTCCGAAATTCTTTGTCAAGTAGATAAATAGAACTTAGTGCTATGGTTATTGCTACAGTTAATATTATAATTAGGTTTGTCGTTCCTCCATATAATTCAGTTAATGAGTACTCGCTTGTTGATTTAGTTAAATTCACATCTCTTGATCTAAAATATTGGCCAAGAAAGGCTAGGAAATTATTAGTCATGTGTATAATAATGGATAGAGTTAATTTGTTTGTTTTAAAATAAACCCAACCGGATAAACTGCCAAGGATAAAAGCCACTATAAACTGCCTAGGATTCAAATGAACTAGACCAAAAAGCAAACTTGAAATAATTATTGACTTTAGTGGAGAGTAGCTTTTTAAAAGTCCATTTAGAATAATTCCTCTAAATATCAATTCTTCAAAAATAGGAGCTGCAATAACTATGGTAATAAATGAATACACAACCGTGCTACTTCCATCGTCGAGAAGTATCTTTTTCATATAGTCTGGCATTGTGATTTGGCTAGTAATAGGAACTATTATTCCTATTTCAATTGCAACTGTCGCAAAGAAAAGCAGTAAAATAATCTTTATCGAACCAATTCCAAAATCATAATTACTCGTCTCTTGTCTATTTATCCTTTTAAGATGAATAATAACAAAAGTAACCCCCATTGTCAGAACATAAGAAATTAAGGAGGTAAGTTCTTTTCCTAAAGTTGTTTCAAATGGTGTTACTATAATACTAAATAACAATTGAAATAATATTATTGTTCCTATCACTCTCCAACTTTCTCGAATATTGGGATAACTTTCTTCATTACTTATTTCTGCCATTTTTTTTTTTTATATTCTGTAACTAACGATAGTATATTTGTTGTGGAAAACTCTGTTCCAAAATCTCTAATAAAATTTCGAAACGGAGACCGTTAAATTAGTGTGCGTAAATTTAAAGAAATAAATGCTTTACTATTTTAGTTTTTACCAAAGAATTTTCTCTCAAAGAAATCACATTCTAATTTTATTCTAAATCTTTTGTCTTACTTCTTAAACTTAATTGATTTGTCTACTTTTGTATTCCACAGTATTAAATTATTAAGATATGATAACTATTGATCCTAAAAGTATTGAAACAGCAAAATTACAAGGGTATTTACAAAGTTCCGTCGGACCTAGGCCTATTGCTTTTGCTAGTACGATGGATGCAGCGGGAAATGCGAATGTTTCTCCGTTTAGTTTCTTTAATGTATTTAGTGCTAATCCTCCTATTTTGATATTTTCGCCTGCGAGACGCGTTCGCGATAATTCGATAAAACACACACTGATTAATGTAGAAGCAACTGGGGAAGTAGTCATTAATGTTGTGAATTATGACATGGTGCAACAGATTTCTTTGGCCAGTACAGAATATGCAGATGGAGTAGATGAGTTCGTAAAATCAGGCTTAACACCTGTAGCTTCAGAGGTGGTAAAACCGTATAGAGTAAAAGAATCACCAGTGCAATTTGAATGCAAAGTCACTCAGATTATTCCGCTAGGTACAGAAGGTGGAGCTGGGAATTTAGTGCTTTGCGAAGTGCTTCGAATTCACATAGATGAATCGGTTTTAGACGAGAAGGGTGCGATAGATCAGTATAAAATCGACTTGGTTTCTAGATTGGGTGGTAATTGGTATTCAAGATCCAATCAAGGCCTTTTTGAAGTGCCAAAACCACTATCGACATTAGGAATTGGAGTAGATGCAATTCCGACTTTCATCAAAGAAAGTCCCATTTTTGATGGAAATGATTTAGGGATTTTAGGAAATGTAGAAGCCTTGCCTACAACCGAAGAAGTTAGTATATTTGTAAAACAAAATTTTGCAGTAAAAGGAGTTTTAAGTGCTGATGATGCCGAAAAAGTGCATCTGGAAGCCAAAAAATATTTAAATGCTAACGATGTTTCCTCGGCCTGGAAGGTACTTTTGGCGGAAAGAAAAAAATAGAACAAAACAATTAAAATAGAGAAGATGGAAGTTACAGGAAAAATTAAAATGATCGATCAAACGAAAGAAGTTGGATCTGGCGGTTTCAAAAAAAGAGATGTTGTAGTAACAACAGATGAGCAATATCCACAACACATTT
>NZ_JBWJVK010000046.1:0-14819 GCF_056428945.1 Flavobacterium sp. GNP010
TATGCCACTACACCCAACAAAATATGCTGAGATGTTGAGTAAAAAAATGAAAGATGCCAATGTAAAAGTATGGCTAATCAACACAGGTTGGACTGGCGGACCTTACGGAATAGGAAGCAGAATGAAGTTGAAATATACACGCGCCATGATTACCGCAGCATTAAACGGAGAATTAGACGACGTGGCTTATGAAAACCACAAAGTATTTGGAATTGCAAAACCACAAAGCTGTCCAAATGTACCAAGTGAAATATTGAATCCAAGAAACACCTGGGAAGACCCAGCATTATACGATATTAAAGCAGCAGAGTTAGCCGCAAAATTCAAAGCTAACTTCGCCAAATTTGAAGAATTTGCCAATGCCGAAATCATGGCAGGAGCACCAAACGCTTAAGTTACTATTAATTCAAATCCAGTAGAGCCGTTCGTAAAGAGCGGCTCTATTTTTTTATAAAACTATTGTAATCAAAAACAAATCAAGTATTTATACCATGATTCATTTTTTGGCGTTAAATTTGTACGCAATCATCAAAAAATAATCAATCATGTTTAAATCATTTTTCATCCTTTGCTCTGGCGCAGACAAAGATCTACTTGACGGCTGCTCAGAAGGCGAACAAACCAAATATGTAGGTATTGGTGCCACTGTTTTTTTTACTGCAGTAATGGCTTTTTTAGCTAGTGCATATGCCTTATTCACCGTATTTGACAGCATCTATCCCGCTATCGCGTTTGGTATCGTTTGGAGTCTGCTAATTTTTAACTTAGATCGTTTTATTGTTTCTACTATTCGAAAAAGAGACCAGTTTGGTGCTGAATTTTTACAAGCTACTCCCCGAATTATTTTGGCAGTAATCATAGCAATTGTTATTTCGAAACCATTAGAAATTAAAATTTTCGAAAAAGAAATCAATACCGTTTTGTTGAAAGAGAAAAATGCTATGGCTCTAAATAATAAAAAAGAAGTAGCGAATTATTTCAAATCGGATTTGGATAAAAATAAAACAGAGATCGATAAACTAAAATTAGAAATCACCAATAAGGAAAAAGAAGTCAATACGCTTTATGAAACATACATCACCGAAGCCGAAGGAACTGCAGGAACCAAAAAGCTAGGCAAAGGCCCCGTTTTTAAAGAAAAAATAGCCAAACATGATTTAGCAAAACAAGAACTAGACACCTTGCAGAAAACTAACTTGGCTAAAATTGCTGTTATGGAGAAAAACACTAAAACGCTGCAAACCGATTTAGATAAGAAAGTCACCGAAACGCAGCCTATTATTGATGGATTTGACGGTTTAATGGCACGAATCAATGCCTTGGATAAATTACCATGGCTGCCTTCGTTTTTTATCATGCTCTTGTTTTTAGCCATCGAAACGTCTCCAATTATTGCTAAACTTTTATCTCCAAAAGGGGAATACGATTATAAACTGGAAGATCTTGAAACCGCGTTGAAAGCAACTATTGAACAAGATAAATACCAACGTACTCTGCTTGTAAAAACTAGCGCCACAATGCACGACAAAGTCTACGGCGATATAGCTGACGATAAAAAACTGTATGATTTACAGCGAAAAAACGCCACTGATTTACTCGAATTACAATCTAATAATTTTGTAGAAAAGCAAAAAAGAACACTGTAGTCCTCAAGTTAAAAAGTCAAAAGTCTTAAAGTCAAGAATAACATTCTAACTTTAAGACTTTTGATTTTAAGACTTTCGACCTTTAAGAGAACTTACATAAAACTCAAAATCTCTTTTTTGAAAGCGTCGTATTCGCCTTGTAGAATCAATCCGTTGTCTAGTAATTTTTTATAATTCTGTAGTTTTTCAAACAGTTCGTCTTGTGATAAATCGCTTAGAGATTTGTCTTTTGGACTTATTGCAATCGATTCAAAATCGTGATTTTCAGCAGTGAAATGAGGCTGAGAAACAGGCATTATTTCAGCAAAACTAGTCACTTCTTCCGTGTCCATTTCTTCAATAACCTCCACTTCGTCTTCTATCGAAATTTCAGGAACTTCATTAATAACTGTCGCATGTAATGCCGATCCACTTTTCAAAACATCCAATTGTTCTTTTGCGTATGTAAAAATTTTACGCGCCTGAATTTTAGGAATATAATCGATAGAAACTTCCATGTTGGTTTTGGTTGTAAACGAAAATTCAGAACCCAAAATGTTTTCTTTTACAAAAGTACCTTCAATTTCATCCCAAGTATAATCAATAAAATTCATCGAAAGTCCTAGGTTTTTAGGCTGACAGATGATAATTCTTTTATTGGTCATCACAATACCATCCGGTAAAACGGTCAAAGCCGGTTTTTTTTGCACTGCGATATACCCTATCTCTTCATTTTTCATTAATAAATCACTCAATTTTGCAGCGATTTTTTCGATAGCCTTTGGATCTTGTTCCTCGTTTAAAAACTTCTTAAATTGTTCTTTCATATGATAAGCTGAATTAAATCAGTGTTTATAGTTTTATTCGAAATTTACTCGCAAAAGTAATGCCTAATTGTCTAATTCTTGGATTTCGTTTTGCATTTTTCTTTGTTAAACTTATGAAAACCAATTGAAATCTACAAAAAAAGAGACTATGCAAATTACATAATCTCTTTGGCACTTATTTTTTTAAGTACTTTTATTTATAATGAATCGCTATTTGACCAATTTGGAAAATAATTTTAAATGAATCTCTAAATGATAGTTTTGAACCATCCATGTGAACCCATCTATTCAATGGCTTTTCGCACACCATTTTTTTAGTTTCCTCGAGACCGTATATATTCCTCATTCTCATAAATATTTCAACATCGAACAACCATTTAGTCAGGAATTTTTTTTGAAATGTTTTTTCTATAACCTCTTTACTCATGATTTTAGCACCACACTGTGTGTCTTTAAAATCCATTCCTAAAGTTTTTCTAATAATTAGATTGATCGTCTTACTAATTATAGCTCTAGCTGATTCTTTAGCAATATCAGCTCCCATTCTATTGATACGAGATCCGCTTACAATTTTATAATTTGAATTGGATATCGTTTGTACAAGATCATCAAAATCTTCAAAATTAGTGGACAGATCTGCATCTAAGAAACCGATATAATCAAATTGCGTTTGCTTTGCTAAATGCAACATTCCTAGTCTTACCGCTTCGGCTTTTCCTCCGTTTTTTTCGCAGTCGTAGATACTGATATACTCTTCTTTTCCTTTACGCAATTCTTGCAAAACTTCAAGTGTCTTATCTTTACTGCCATCATTTACAAAACACAAATGATATCCTAAATTTTTATGCACAAATTTTTTAAATTCATCGCCTGACAAACGCGATTCTTCATTGTAACAAGGAATCACAACTCCAATGCAGTTATTTTGAATTAATCTATTATTATTGTCAATAGAACTTTCTTTATTTACACCTATAAGTCTTTTGACTCTTGCACCGATCTCATTGAGGCTTAAAGGTTTTTTCATGTAATCTGAAACCCCTAATTCAAACCCTTTTAAAATTACATCTTCATCATTATTACCAGACAAAATCATAACAGGTATATCATGCTTTTTAATCATTTTTATATGTTTGACAATCTCTAAGCCTCCTGTTTTAGCATTATTATCAATTATCTGACCAGTATCACTCATACTACTAAATACTGGCATATTAATATCCGCGATAACAAGACTTGGCAAAAATTCATCATATTTAGCAATAGCATCAAAAACATTATTAGAGCTTTTCACTTCATAACCCAAATCTGTTAAACATTTCTCTAAAGAAAGTAATACCAATTCCTGGTCATCTACAATAAGTATTTTCATTAGTCTGGGGTTTTATAATATTAGTAGTAAACAAAGTTATTTCAATAGTGAAAATTTTAGCAAGTTATTAGACGAATGCGCTAAAAGTATAGATGAATGGATTAAATCACTTACCTTTTAAAATTATACTAATATATTGTTAATTCCCTATATTTACATCATTGATAATAATAAATTTTAGTGAAAGAAAAATCTAATAAATATTTAATAACGGCTATTTTAATAGGACTTGTATTTCACTCTAGCGCAATCTTTTTTACTTTAGAGAATACCTATGATGCTTTAATTCATTTGTTTTTTGCTAATCATTATGCAAGTAGCTGGTTTGAACCTTGGAACTATAGCTGGTACACCGGCTTTACAGTAATGGGATATCCTCCATTAGTTCATCAGTCTATCGGTATTTTGTCATTAATTGGCGGACTAAAATTTGGATTGTTCTCAGTAGCCATAATTGGTATTTTACTATTTATTACAGGTGCCTATCGCTTTTCTTTACTAATAACAGGTAATAGAACTGTGGCTGGTTACACAGCACTTTTAGCTGTTTTTTCTTCTTCCTTTGTAGAAACGCTTCATATTTTTGGGCAGCTACCCAGTATTATCGGAATCTCTGTTTTGATGCATTCGATGCCCGAAATTTATCTTTGGATTAAAACCGGTAAATACAAATACTTTTTTTCTTCGATATCATTATTAGCAGTTACAGTTTGCTCCCATCATGTAACACCACTTTTCGGGATGATTTTTTTTATTTTTCCGCTCATTGGAATGGTAATTATGGATACTTCCAGAGAAAAAGTAACGAATTACAAAGAGGTCACTTTTAAAATTTTCTTTAAATCGTTCCTTTCATTATTCAAAAGGATTGTGCTATTTGGCGCCACTTCTGTATTTTTAATTGTTGTTTGTATTTTACCGTATTGGATAAACTCAAAGAAAAACCCTATAACACAAGTTCCTATTCCGCACGGAAGCCGAGATAATTTTATTGAAGTCACCTCATCTGGACTGATGTTTTTTTTGATTCCATGGGGAATTTTACTATTCTTTTTACCCTACATTTTATATCGATATTACAGCAAACGCTATTTGTTTTTTGGATTTTCTATAACTTTATTAATAATCTTAGGAACAGGAGGTACTACACCCATTCCCTTGATGGTTTTGGGGAAAAACGCTTTTAACATCCTTACTTTAGACCGTTTCACTTTATGGGCATCTATTATGAGTTTACCCATGTTTGGAGAGTTTGTTTATCGTTTTGTTGAAGGAGATTTAAAAGAAGCTGTACAAAATAAATTTGGATCCGTCTATTATAAAATCATAGGAGGATTAATGGCAGGAGCCTTTTTATTAATGGCGGTTTTCACCATTACAATGGGCTATTTCAGGCCGTTTCAACCACAAAAAATAAACACATTACCCATCATAAATTTCCTTAATCAGGATCAGCACGACCAATGGCGTTATTTACCGCTGGGTTTTGGAGATCAAATGGCTACTTTATCGTATCAAACTAAGGCACTCACAGTAGACGGCAATTACCATTCTGCCAGAAGACTTCCTGAATTGACTTCCAGAGCGGTAGAACGCTTGGAGAACTCAAAATTTAGAGGCTTGGAAGGAATTGGATCTTTGCAACAGTTTCTTACCGTTCCTGAAAAATACAACTTGAAATATGTTTTTTCGAATGATAAGTTTTATGATCCTATTTTATATTTCTGTGGTTGGCACCGATTAACGCTGCTTGAAAATGGAATCATGGTCTGGGAAAAGCTAAATATTCAACCATTGTCTAAAATCCTTCCCGTGGAGGATGTCCCTGTTTATCAAAAATTAATGTGGGGAATTATTCCTTTACTAACGGTCGTTATTGCATTTGTGCTAAACATTCAAATGATTCTATATCAAGCACTAAAATTAAAAACAATAGTTCCTCCAGTTTTTTTCAATTTTAATGTTTCGTACACTACCTTTTCAAGAAAACTAATCCTAATTTTACATATTTGGGCTGTCATTTTACTACTTATTATTACGAGTTTCGTTTATAAACTTTACCTCAACAATTCAACGCAAATCAGCCCAAAAAACGTTATCAAATCCTACTATGATGCCATAGATTTTAAAGAATTCGAAAAAGCATATTCGTTTATGAATCCGCAAAGCAAATTATCAATTTCTCAATTTATGCTAGAAACATCGGTGGCTGATGGGATATTAAATTCCTATGCTAAACTAGATGCCATTGATATTACTATTTTAGACCAAACGAAAGATAACGCCAAAATAGTAGCCAAAACAAAATGGGTCACCCCACTGGAAATAATAGCTAAGGAATACATTCACAACGTGACTAAAATAAATGGAAAGTGGTTTATTACACCCGTAAAACTTGATTTAGATATTCCTCCGGATCAGTTTATCTCTAATAATGGGACCGGGTTTTTCAAACATGGTCGAAGAGCAATTTCTACCCAACAGACCTATCATGATGATGTATTAAAACAACCTGTCCTTGAAATTCTTTCGGCACAACTAATCAAACTTAATAAAGAATACATTATTATTGGCGAATTACAGAACGTAGATAATGTTCCCGCAGATGTTACATTGAAAGCAACTTTATATGACAATAACAATAAAAAACTAGCTTCTCATAATGCTAAATATGTGATAAAACACAAATTAATGCCAAAAGAAATTACGAGTTTCAAAGTAAACTTTGAAGATATTGCTTGGTTAAAAAATACCGATACAAAACCAACTACGTTTAATCCAAATGAATTTACTCCATTAGATATCATTAAAATTCCTTCAACATTTGATATTCAATGCGCTGGAAACGTTGCTATAACCGATTTATATTATCAAGTTGCATTATCCGATTTAGAAATAAACAACAACCATTTAAGAGGAACCTTATTTAATTTTGGAATACAAGAAGTGACCATTCCAGAGTTATTAATTTCGTATTTTGACCGTGATAAAAATTTAATTTATGTGGATCATTTCTTTGTTCGAGCGGGAGTACGTGTACAACGCAAACAATATTTTGATTATTCATTACTGGATTTAAGCAAAATAAAACTTTTACAATCCTCCTTACAAAACTGCTTTGTAAACGGATTATCTAACGAATCAATTGCTAAAGATGTTGTCCCAAATAGAAATAATAACAGTGAAAAAGAACAACTACAAAAAGTAAAAGGTAAGGGTTATGATTTCATCAAAGTAGAAATTAACAATTATATTGGAAATCCAAGATAATGAGAAAAACAATTTACATCGGTTTTTTATTAACTGTCGTGCTTCTTTTGGCGTTTGGGACTTCATTGGAAAGAACTCAAAAGGAAATTTTGACTCTAAGTACAAAAACTAAATATTTTGTCGCAGGAAATGAGATAAAAATTCAATTTTCATCAGACTCTAAAACCACGAATCCCCAACTTTATATTATTCATTCCTATGGAAAAACGCTACTCAAAGGAACTTATAAATACGGAAAATTATCCTTTATACTTCCCGAAGTTTACTCTAGAAAAACAGGTACAGTATCTTGGTTTTTAATTGTTGACGAAGAAACGGTGGCACAAGGCATTTTTGAAATCATTCCCAATAAAAATACGCAAACTCAAATTGAAAATTATTTAGGACCTCCTAGCATATTGGCAGGAGGTAAAGAATTCACGATGATGGTTGCAGTTCCCACCGATGGATTTGACAATCCAGTAGTAAAAAACACCACGGTTTTAATAAAAAATCAATTTTTAAACAACATTACAATTGATACCAAAAAAACCAAAGATTTAATTGCTTGGAAAAACATATTTTCCAGTAGACCATCCGGTAAAATTTTAGTATCAACAGAATGTAAAAACATAGCCACAAAAGAAATAGAAGCTGAAGTCTACCCCAATATAGCAACTAATTTCAGTATCAATTACACTCGAAATCATGATTTTGCAGACGGCAATCAAATAACAACTTTATCAACCTCGATAATTAAAGATTATTTTGACAATGTCGTGAGTGATGGAACTTTGGTGTCTTTTATTATTAATACTCAAAACAATACAATATTGAAGACTTTTGGCACCACAATAAAAGGAATCGCTACAGGTCAATTATTGCATCCCGATCATCCCGATTTTTATACTGTAAAAGGATATATTACCGGAATTGCAGAGAGTAACTCTTTGAACATCGCATACAAACCTATCCTATCCACATTCAATTATACTTTTTATGATGGAAACAGAACACTGATTGTAGGTCCATTAAAAAGCTTTATGAACCAATTGGTTCCTAATGGAATAAAAGTTACTGTAAGAATCATGCATAAAAACAAAGTAGTAGCGACCTTACAAGAAGACACGTCAAATGGAATTGCAAAATTTCACATTCCTCTTGATTTTTATAAAGAAAAAAAGTATCAATTTGAAATCACTACTTTAGGCATTACACAAAAATCTGAAACAAAATACTATGACCCTCATTAACAATAGAAATATAATCCGAGCAGTTCTCATTTTATCCTTCATTCTTATAAATGTGTTGTTACTCTTGGGTATTAGTAAAGTACTTGATTTCTTAAATTCAGGTGCTGACAGAACTTCTATGCTACATTTAGAGAAAGAAACCATTAATACTTATTTACCAAAAGTTGTTTGGGAAGGTCTTGATAATCCTGGGAGAATTATGGAACCTAACACCATAAAAACAATCGAAAAAGATTATCTTTTTTCTTGGTACATCAAAAATAAATCGTTGCAAGACAATACAAAATCCGGCATTGAAGATTATTATACGCAAAACACCCGTCAAAATTTATACAATGCGATAAAACAAAATGCAAAACATGAAATCAACATTGAAAGCACAACCTTAAAACACAATCCAAAATTAGATTTTTACAGTGCCGATGGCCAATTAGTAGTTTTTACTGATCGAAATGTAATTGAATATCAAAAAATATATCAAAAGAAAAAACTCATTGCAGCAGTTCAAGACACCGCAACTTATAAAGTAATGATGTTGCTGGAAGATGGTTTTTGGCGGGTGCGCCATTTGCAAAAAATAGAAAAAACTACCTTTACTTTAGACAGTGTGAAATCAAACCCTATGTTTAAAATAAAAGGAGATAAAATCACAAAAAACAATATTGATTTCACTGTCAAAGGAATAAATTACTACCCTAAAAATTCAGCTTGGGACACCTTTGGAAATGCTTTTAACCTAAATACCATCGGTAAAGATTTTGATATTATAAAAAATGCAAAACTAAATACTATTCGAATTTTTATTCAATACGATGATTTTGGCAAAGCTGATGTCAAACAAGAAAAATTAGATAAACTCAAAAAAACATTAGACTTAGCCGCAACTAAAAACCTATTTGTCATCATTACCCTTTTTGATTTTTACAGCGATTATACGTTAGAAAACTGGACTTTAACGCACAGACACGCTGAAAAAATTGTTTCTACCTTTAAGGATCACAAAGCCATTTTAGCCTGGGATTTAAAGAACGAACCCAATTTAGATTTTGAAAACAGAGATAAAAGTAATGTCCTAAGTTGGCTGGAACACATGATTACTGTGGTCAAAGAAAATGCTCCAAATCATTTAGTGACTATCGGCTGGTCAAATTCTGCAGCAGCGATTCATTTAGCTAATAATGTTGACTTTGTTTCTTATCATTTTTACAATGCAATTGAAGATTTGGAAAAAGAAACTAAAAATCTGGGAGAAATCACAAAAAAACCTATTGTAATTCAAGAATTTGGAGTGCCATCGTACAAAGGGATATGGAATTTGAGAGGTTCGAATGAAGAAGATCAAGCACAATATCATAAAAAAATGCAAGCCGTATTCAAGAAAAATAATTTTGCCTTTATGTCGTGGACGCTCTATGATTTTCCTCATGTTCCAGATCAGGTTGCAGGTAAATGGCCTTGGCAAAAAAAGAGACAGAAACGCTTTGGATTTATTAATATTAATGGAAAACAGAAGCCCTCTTTTCTATTTATTAATCATTAACCCATCTTAATAATTTATTATAATTGACTTGTTTAAAATTGCCTATGTACATTTGTACTATTTTATCCATCGATAGTTCACAAGCTGCCTTGTAATTCGTCATCGCTAGTTCTCTGCGGTAATCGTCGTCATTTAAAATTGCTTTTATGGCTTTTGCCAGAGACTCTGTACTTTCAGGATTGAAAAATTCTCCTTTATACCCTTCTTCCTTAACTAAAATACTTAAATCCCCTAAATCTGGCATTACTACTGCTTTACCGTAACTTCCTGCCTGGTGCAAAACTCCAGAGCTTCCTGTAGTAGAAGTATATGGAAATACTACCATCGTACTTTCGTTAAAAATAGTTGCGACTTGATTTTCCTCAACGTAACCGGTGAATATAATTCCAGGAACATCAGCATATTTTTCTTTAACCTGTTGTAAATATCCAGGAGTATTAGGACTATCTGTTCCGGCAATTACGATTTCTATTGCTTCAGGAGTAGATTTTCTAATTAACTCAACTGCATCAATTAAAATTTCCACTTTTTTATACGTACCAAATTTACCAAATGCCATTACCTTCTTGGGACCTTGAGGTATATCAAAATTGGGGTTTTTTGGTAGCTCAAAGGTCCCATGAGGTATTAATATAACATTATCAGTTTTGTATTTTTCATTTAAAATAGCTACATATTTACTAATAGTTACAGCTACTTTGTCTGCCTTAAGTATACACTTAGTCAAACAAGTACCAATGAAATTATAAGTTCTTTGAGCTAGTTTGTTGCTTGTAAACCCTGCACTCTCGAGATCTACTTGTTCTAATATGTTGTGCAGTAAAACAATTGTATTAAAACCAAAAAGTTTTAAAATCATAGGGATTAGTAAGCCCAAGGCGGCAGGGACTTTTTTATCTCCAAATTTTACAAATTGCAAATTAAATAATACAGCATCTGGTTTTTCTTTTAAAATAGTTCTGCAAATGGTGAATAAATTAGCATAACTATTAAATTCCCAGCATTCCTTAACAGATACTTTATTACTATTCTTAAAATCCAGTTGTTTTAGTTCCTTTGTTTTATCTGTAATTAAAAGCAACTCTGAAACTTCTGTTCTTTGAACAAAATTTTTTACTAGGTGGTACCCATATTCATTTAAGGTTACTTTGCTGGGCGGGAACGATGTTACTACAGCTACTTTCATTGGTTCATCATTTTTAGTGCTGTAAATATCTTTATTCATCGCATTTTAATATATATTTTTCGATGAATGGTTTATTAGTTGAGACGAACACTATTTTTATTATGATAAAAGAAAAAGCACAACTGGAAAAACAGCAGTGCTAGCATTGCAATAATCTGCATTTCTACTACTTGCTCCAGCGAAGTATGAAACATAACAATTAATCCAATTTGGGCAAGTCCCAACACTGCAGAAATAACAACTGGGATGTATTTATTAATCGATAAAAAATAATACGCAAAGATGTTTGCAATAGCAAAAACCGACGTTGCCAATGCATATTTCCATAATAAAAAAGCAATAGAAATATACTTTGCTCCAAACATTACCTTCACGACAAACTCAGGGAACAAAAAAGTGAAAAGGATAATTCCAACTGACAGAACAGCAATGTAAACCACATATTTCAAAAGTATTGGTAAGGTGTCTTTCCCTTCTTTTTTCAACAATATAACCTTTGGCAAAAGCAACATAACAAACATCCACGCTACAAAATAAACCACTCTTCCTATTAAAGCTAAAGACGCATATAAGCCCGCTTCCTCATCACTAAAATAATGTTTAACCAAAATAATATCACTGTTATTTATAATGATTTGTGTGAATTCATAAAAAGCTGTTAATGCAAAAAAAGTAATTATACTCTTTGTATCTAAAACTTCACTCGTTAAAGAAATAGTTGTTTTGGCACTGATTTTTTTTTGAAATGGAAAAAGACCAAAAACAAGAGATATAGATATCCCTGCAGCTACAGCTACAGATGTTGGCAAAGTGGGAACTAGAAGAACAAGTGCCAAAGTCAGAAATAAACGACTTAGCATTTCTGTTATGTATGTAGCTGACATTTTATTCAAATCATTTTTGCCTTGATACAATCCTCTGTTTACACTCATCAAAAAATACAAAGGAATCCCAAAAGCAAAAACAACAAACATTGTTGATGTTTTCGTGTGAAAAAGCGCTTGCAGGTGATTGTTAAAAATCATTATGATTGCACCAAAAATAAAACCAACCCAAACAGCGAACTTAGTAACCGTAACAATAAACAGTTGTAATATTTTATTTTCAAACAAAACTGAATATTTTGCAGCAACAATTTGAAAAGTCATTCCAAGAAATGAAAGTATCAATAAAAAAGTGATTAAAATTGCAGCATCCGAAAACGCACTGGGACCCAAAATTCTACCCAGTAATAAATTATAAATATAATTTCCAGCATTAACAACTAGCATTGTTACCATAAAGATATGCTCTGAACTTAATTTTTTAGAAATTGAAGGTAAATTCAAAAGGGGCTACTTTTAAAATTAATAGTAACAATAATACAAAAAATAATCAAGTGAAATAAAAATTAACCGTAAAGTATATTTTATAAATCTACTCCCTTAAATTCGATTAAAAAAAGCAATCCTCTTTGAAACCCTATAATTGTTCGTTGAAAATCATTTTACTATAGTTCAAATATCATCCCTTTATCCTAACTTGCATTGAAATAACCAAAGTGTATTGTCGAATGAAATTATTAAAAAATTTAGTTTTCGTTGTTCTTATTTGTTACAGCTTTACCAGTAGAGCACAAGATATGAGTACCGGTTTTAGCCATCTTGAAAAAGGAGAATTTGACAAAGCAGAGGTGTTTTTTAAAACCATTTTAAAAGACTATCCTAAAAATAAAACGGCACGTTTGTGTTATGCTAGAGCTATCGGTCTTAATAAACAATCCGAAAAGGCATTGGATCTTTTTATAGATTTAAAAAAAGAATACCCAGGTGATTTAGAAATTGAATTGAATTATGCTGAAGCTTTACTTTGGAACAAAAAATTTGATGAAGCTAAAGTCTTTTACAGCGGACTTGTTGAGAGAAACCCTGATAATTTTGTTGGTCATCTTGGCTTTGCGAATACCTTATCTAATTTAAAAGAATTTAAAGAGGCGCTTTTTCAAGTCAATAAAGCGTTAGAAATATCTCCAGGTAATCCAGGACCGTTGATTTCCAGAAAATATATAAAATTAGGATATGCCAATCAAAAGGTAAATGAAAAAAGCTATACCCAAGCAGAGTCTTTTTATAATGAAATACTAATTGATTTTCCTAATGACAAGGAAACGCTATTAAACAAAGCCAATCTATATTTAATAACTAAAAACATAACCAAAGGCAAAGAAACCTATTCCGTTATTGCAAAAAATGATCCAATAATTGCCTTAAACGGACTGTCATTAATTGAGCATATTAACGGAAAAGACAAAAAAGCTTTGACTTTAGCTGAAGAAGCCATCCAAAAAATAAAAGATAACAATGATGTAAACATCAATAAACAAACTCAGGAACGTTATGTACAAGCGTTGATTTGGAATAAAAAATACAAACTGGCAGAACTTAAAATATCCGAGTTAAATACCAAATATGCTAATGAAAATTGGCTGTTGGCTCTTTCAGCAACTTTAGCCATTTATCGCAGTGATTTTAAAGAAAGTATCCAATACTATTCGGCTATTTTAAGAAACGATGTAAAATCATTTGATGGAAACCTTGGAATTGCAAATGCCTACTATGCCTCAGGCGAAGTAACTAACTCATTGAGTGCCGTTGCAAAAACTTTAGAAATTTTCAAAAATCAAAATGATGCCGAAAATTTCTTGAAAAAAATAAAAGGGGAATTCACTCCGTATCTAGAAGAAAAATTAAGCTATTCTTTTGACAATGGTAACAATACGGCGATGTCTACGCGCTCCCTTATTTCGATACCATTATCAACAAAATGGACCGTAAACACAACCTATCAATATCGAAAAACTGAAAACAACGTTACAAACGTAAGTGCAAAAACCAATGATTTTTTATTAGGAATTGATTATAAGTTTCATCCTAAAATAAGTTACACCCTAGATGCGGGAGTTACTTCAGCAATTTCCAACACAGTACAATACAATCAATTATTGATTAATACCTATTTTAAAGCAAAACCATTTAAATTGCAGGATTTAGAAATTGGATATAAAAGGGAAGTACAAAATTTCAACTCGGATTTAATTGACAAACAAATTGCAACCAATAATTATTATTTAAATTACAATATGGGTACCAATTTTAATTTTGGATGGTTTACACAATACTTTTACACGGCTCAAACCGACAACAATTCTCGAAACCTGTTATTTACCTCTTTTTATTATAACTTCATGTCGAATCCTGTTTTAAAAGGCGGGCTTAACTATCAATACATTGCTTTTAAAAATCAAGTACCAATTGACTATTTTAGTCCAAAGAGATTTAATGCTGTCGAATTATTTTTAGAAATACTAAAAGATGAGAAAATTGTGGAAGCTAAATCTTGGTTTTACAATGCTAATGTGGCAACTGGTTTTCAATTTATAGAAGATAATTCTAAACAATGGACCTACAGAGTGCAGGCAAAATTTGGTTATAAATTCTCTGATCGTTTCTTAGTTAATGTTTATGGTACTCGAAGTAATATTGCATCAACCACAGCTGCTGGATTTACTTTTAATGAAGTTGGATTACGATTAAAATGGAATTTATTTGACAAACCAATTTTCGATTTAAAATAAACACATTGCCAAACCGATGTAAACTAAAAAGAGACTGTCTAAATAACAGCCTCTTTTTTTTTTAAATACATGTCCCGTCCTGAAATAGCGATACACAAAAAGTATCCTAATGGAAAAACATGAAGAAACACACTATGTGAAGCGGACTCAAAAA
>NZ_JBWJVK010000047.1:0-14602 GCF_056428945.1 Flavobacterium sp. GNP010
AAATAATGGATATTTTCTCCAAAAGGATTTTCAATTCTGATAGCTTCAAATTTATATGACTTTTCAAGATGTTGAATTTGAAAAAAAAATATGTTTCTACCTTTCAACCTGTCAAACATTTCTAACTTATGTTCTTCAGACATTCTTAAACCGAAATATATTGATTTTAAAGCTAGATGATTATATGATTGTTTTCCTGAATAATCTGTAATTATTCTATGCTCTTCTTCATATTCCCATCGTTTAGATTTAAAACCAGATAATTTGTGAATAAGTCCACCATTTTTGGTGTTGATATCTGCAAGAGTTATGTCTGGCGGAACTTTATTATATTTTACAGGAAAAGAAAATACTTTTTCTGTCTTAAAAGTATCGAGTAAAACTTCTAAATTATATTCTATACAAAATCCTTTGTGCGAATTTGCATAATGCGCCCAAAGCAATTCATCCAAAAAGGTTTTTGATAAAGAATAAATTCCAATTCTTTTATTCAATGAAAGAAAACTTTCTAGTGCTTCATTAAGATTATATAATTTTTCATTTGTATGTTTTCCAAACAACCAGCTAATTGTTTTAGATTGTGTTATAAATTTTTCTGACTGTATTATTGTTTCCCATGGATCATTCAGTTCATCAATACTAGAACTCCAAAAGTAATTTTTTTCAATCGAGCTTAAATCTCTTTGAAAAACTTCTTCATTTCCTCCTCTATACTTGTATACTAACATCCTTTTTAAATGTAACGTTTGGGTAATTACCTACAACTCCAGTTCGTCTAAAAATGTCCAAACAAACTTTATTTAGTTAATTAGAAAGTAAATATCTATGATTCAAATTACAATTATTTTTATTTTGACAGCATTCCTTTTATCATTTTTGGAACTTCCTTTTCGGGTGTTGGAAAATTATGCATTTCCTTGTTTTTATAAATATTATACGTTGATTTCGCAATGACTTTATCGCCTTTAGATGTGATAAAAACAATTTCAAGTTTATCGAGTATTTTTTTGAAATCCCATCTCCATGTATCATAATATTGAACTATAAAATCAAAACCAACAGTAGTATCTTCTTTTTTTCCAATTACAGCTATAATACCATTCTTTTCAAGCTCGTTTTTTATTACATCAGCTGTGGTGCCAATTATATCATGCTGTACTGCTGGATCATCTGATGGTATTATGTATGCGAAAGGAGTAATAATACCAAATTTAAATTAAATGTACTGAGAATTATCTGTAGAAATTATATATGCTATTTTATAATTTTTAGTGTTATACTCTGGCGATTTTACTGTGTTTATTGTTCCTGCACAACCATAAAACATAAAAGATGTAATTAACATAAAAGATATTCTTTGCATTGTATATGTCATTTTATAAAATTTTCAATTTAGATTCTAGTTTCAGTTATAATTATGCACAACTCCAGTTCTGCCGGAGCTTCGGAAGAAAAACCTCCAAACGAACTTTATTTTGTTATTGAGAAGTAAATATATGATTTAAACTACAATTATCTTTCTTATTAAAACTACCTCCGCTTCCTTTCAATACGAGTTCCATTATTATTACTACTCACACAACGAAAACTTAGCTGTTGTGTTGGTTTTATTTGTACTTAAAATACTCAATTATTTTTTTGCTTTTGTACAAATCTTTGTTTCTGCTCTCTATTGGCAGGATTTAACTCATTGGAAACTTCAAAAAGTTCCGATAAATCGTTCTCTTTGAGTTCAAGGAGTTCCTTTAAGCAAATCCCAGAAGTTTCAATCACACCAAGATATTTGACGATGGTTGTTCTTGATTTGTAATTCTTTTATAATGTTCGTAAATATAATCTATTCGCTCTTTTGCTTTTGGATGTAAGTCTTGTAATCTTAAGAATTCTATCACATAATTAAATTTCGAATAATATGTAAAACTTAACAATTCTATCAATTCATTTTTATGATCAATTTCTAATTCACATTGTTCTACTGCAAGATGTACATTGTAATAAGCGACAATTAAATTATTTATATGAAGGTGGATTGAATGATAGGAATCCTGAATATCAATTTTATTTTTTCCTTGACTTAATTTATTTTCTCTTATTTTAAAATATTCGACTAAAAAAAGATTTATTGCCTGAATACCGACAAAGTTATATTTTTTTGCATTTTTATCATTTAGCGAATTTGTATCAGAAATTAATGTTCCACCGTGAAAAGAAATTTTAAAGTTATTGATTTCGTTTGCAATTAGTAAAATTCTATCTCTATAATTTTTAAAAAGTAAATCTTGATGTTCGTTTTTTTGTGTATGTAGAAATTGTCTTTTTAATTCATCATTTGCTAATTTCTGTATGTAAAAGGCAATAAAGGTTAATAGCGCACTTGCTATAGCAATTATTGGATTTAATATTCCGCCCAATGGATCACCTAATACACCAAAATTTTCAGGCTTTTCAGCATTCCATAAAAATTGAAAAAAAATTATAACAAATCCAAATATTGCTAATCCAATAAGTATAAAACTAACTATTTGAGTTTCATTAATTAATTTATTTTGTTTCATTTGTTTCTTGAATTCTCTAGTTTTTTTTTAAAATTTCTGCCAACGTCAGTTTGTCTAAAAACCTTTAAACGACCTTTATTTTATTAATTAGGAAGTAAATATACAGGATTTAAACTACCTCCAATTCCGTTCAACAAGGGTTTCATTGTTCGTGATGCGCAAGCAACGAAACCTTTAGATGTGATAGGTAGTTTTTAATTTGTATCCCAATATAATTCCGCTTACTAGAGTTGGAACAAATCCAAACATAAAAATCCAAAAAAATGGTTTAAAATAATAATCGTATAATTCTTCTTTAAAGTTATATTCGTAACCATCAGGAAGTCCTTCTTGCAAAAAACCTATTGTAGATCCAATTAATGTTCCGAAAAATAAAACTCCAAAAATTGCTAGAACACCATGCAAGACATTATATTTATTATTTTTATTCTTTAGCTTATTTAGGTTTTGCCCGATTAAATATCCTATAAAATACAGACCAAGTATTCCTATGAAAAAATTTAAAAATAAGATTGAAATAAATTTTATGAATTCAGTTAAATCGAAATTTATCAAAAACAAAAATATTAAAGCCGCCACAACTAAATTTATTGTTATTGTTATGAAAATATTTTTGGTTTCTTTTTTCACGATAATATTATTTAAATTGCCTGTAAATCAGTTCATCTAAAAACCTCCAAACGAACTTTATTTTATTAATTAGAAAGTATATATATGCGATTTAAACCGTAATTATTTTTCTTTTCAAACTACCCCGGTTCCGTTCAACGCAGGCTTCATTGTTGACTTTTCAAGCCCAACAAAGCTCTAGCTGTTTACTACAGGTTCTATTTTCAATGTATTAAATATTCATAAAACTGTTTAGTAATTATTTTAAACTTCAATAATTGTTTTTCTAACTTCATCATATCTAAAAGTAATATGATTTTGTTTGACATTCATAATGGTATCATTATTCTCGTCAATCGTCCCATAAACGAAAACATACAGACCGAAATTAAGTTCGTTTGTTCCTTCTTCTAATTCCGTAAATGCTTTGTCAAATAACTTGTCATACTTATTTTTTAACCTAGATAAACTATGTTTTGACATTCCCTTTTTATCAATTTTAACAGAATAATTAGATTTTTTTTTGGACTCATCTTTATAAGCCAATAAGTTAAAATAAACGCAATCAGTATATTTATCAAACACATTTTTGTTTGTTTTTGATAATATAAGCTTACCATAAAATATTCTCTCATTTTGCAATTTTGTAGGATCTGTGAAATATTTTATTTGTTTGAAAAAATATCTATATTCGATTTTTATAGAATTTATTTCTATCTCAACATCTCTATTATGTGGAAAACCTAAATACCAATTTACAATTCTATCAATACTTTGTACTCTATTTTTTCTATCAAACTTTACATTTTCATCATCAAATTCATAAACTTTTGAAATTGCATTACCACGGCCAGAAACTCCTTCGTCTTTACAATCAAGTCTGGCTTTAGTGATTTTTTTAAAATCTTCTTCATCATCATTTAAAATAAAAACAGATGGGTAACCAATTTTACTAATTTCTATTTTATTTAATTTTTGATCTCCTCCTTTTTGGTATAATTTACTTAAAGTGGCGTATTCACAGGTTTCTATATGTTCTCTATTTCTGTATTTTTTAAAATGTGGTTTTTTACGTTCTGTCTTTTTAATACAAGTTGGAGACATACGAACAGAACATATTTCATCAATACATACAAATTCTAGCTCACTATAATTTGGATAAAGATCAAGTATAGTGTCTGCCATAACAATTTCATCAGTATCCTTAATTCTTGCTTTATCCATTAATTATAAATTTAAAAGTATTTATGTTAAGTTGTTTAATTTTAGTTATCTACGGTAAACTTGTAGTTAACGTTTTGCCACTTTAAGTTGACTGGAAATTCGTAACCGCTCAATTTCCTACTTAACGAAAACTTGATGCGAAACGATAATTCAACTAAAATCCAGCTAGCTCAAAGCTGTTAGTAGCCGTTTTTACTTATCTTCCCAAATTGGTACTGTTGCAGCGTTGTAAATGTTTACTTTACATCTAAATTTGTGTTCAATTTCTTTTATATAGTTAAGATTCTCTTCTGAATAAACACCAATATAAACGCTGTGTAATTTGTTTCCTGCTCTTTGTCCTTGTTTTGCAGCCTTGTTAATGGCATCAATAATATGAGTGTCATATTCTCCAAAATTAAAGCCAAAAGTGACAAGAGAACCTTCTATTTCAGTTAATTCATCGTAACAGTATGATAAATATTTATTGTGAGAAATGTGATTAAGTTTTTCTTGAGCACTTCCGGCTGTGACAAAAATTGGGTAAGATTTATCAGCCATTCTTTCATTTATCTTTTGTAATAGATAATGTTCGATATCGTAAGTTTCTTTTTCAATTTCAATGCCTGTGTCAAATATTAATAATGCACCGTGAAGGTAAAAAATAGTTTGCTCTTTTTTATGTTTACCCCATTGAAGTTCGGAAAAAATAGGGTCTTGTTTTCTCAATACTTCATCAGGGTTTTCAACTTCTCTACCAAATCCATCTATTGCAAATTTCGATTCATTACGCATTAAAATCCAATAAGGTAGTAAGTCATAATTTGTAGAAAAAACTTTACCCTCTTTGGAAAGGTATTCGTTAAGGAACAAATGACAACATTTGCTTTTTTCTTCGGGAACTTTAAAAACGTGTTCTGGATGAAGTTTTTGAACTGCTTCAATTAAGCTTGTCTTTAAAATTTCATTAGCTTCAATTATTTTTTTAATTAAGTTTTGGTCTGTACTAAACGTTTTTGCAATTTCAATGAAATTATCTAATTGCTGCATTACTAATTCAAAGTTCTTTGTATTTATTACTTCAAAAAGTTTTTTCAAAAGATCGTTATCAATATCATCAATAAACTTACTTAAAGCATTATATGAAAATATAGTTGGGTCATAAGCAATACTAAATCCATTACCAAATAATAAATGTTTTTGTCGTTTCTTTGCATTTAGCGAATCGATAACTTCTTTATAGGTCATTAAATCTTTTACTTCCATAAATTTTCTCTGTTTTTCTGTCGTTTTCGCAAAATGGCTACTAACTTTTATATAACATCAACAGGTAACGCTTTTTTTTTTAAAGTTTTACCGTATTTCACGCTACATATTCTAGTTCGTAAATAAAATCATTTTTAACTATTGTTACAATACCCACATTTAGTGATATTTTGACTTAAATGGAATATCCAATGGAAAGCTAATTCTATAACGGCATCTTTTCATTTCTTTCGTCTATCCTTCCAACTATCATTATAATGCCTATTCCTCAAACGCTCATAAAACTTCCCTCTTAACCATATTCTAGCAACCCAAATCACAACAACTCCTATTATCTCATACAGGTTCTCTTTTAGTATGAAATCAAAAAGCCCTTTTTACAGGAGCTCTTTGAATGGTTGAGTTTAACATCTTAAAAAACACTTCTAAACCAACTTAGAATTCCAATTTTTAGCTACAAAATCAATAAGTTCTTTACGCATTACAACGCTGCTTATTTGTGGAAGCCTCAATAGTTTTTCAACCTTTTGAAAGCTTTCTTTGGTTTTAGGCACTTTATAACCCTTTACGAAAGCATCACAGAACCACACGACTTCGTAAAGTTCTTTTTTACTTACCCTTTCTCGATCACGAATAGCGGTATAATTGGGGTTATCTCCTTTTATAGTTGTGTTGACATAATCATTATTAATCAAGTCATTTTCGTCATAGCTTACCATAATTTATATTTTTAAAATTCATCAAATGTATCTTTTCTAAAACACCAAACTTTACGGTTTTCCTCATTATCAAAAAATAAATGTCAAGAAAAAGACACCTCTCAGCATCTTTCTACCTCTTCCCCTTACTCTTCCAACTACCGTTTTTATCATAATTCCTCCTAAACTCAAAAACATTCCCTCTCAGCTAAATACCTAAAAACCAAACTACAATATATCCTATTACTCCACACCTCAACTATAGATCGTCTCAAGAATTACACATTGATTATGAAATTAAAAAACGATTTATCACTCACTTTTTTCTAAAAAACACCTATTCAATTCCCGAATTGAACACTATACTTTTAGCAAATAAAAATTACATTATATAGTTTTGTCTGTCTTTTCAAGCACTTGTCTTGATATTCCACATTCAATTCCTCATTATATAATCTAATGGAAAATCAAAAAATACAACAACGCATAAAGGCGATTTACCAAATGCTTTTTGAAATGGCAACTGGTAATCTCGCTTTTAGAATTATCAAAACAGATCAAGACGACGAAGTCGGCAAGATGTCTGAAATGCTTAATAAACTCGCTGGAGAAATGCATAATATACTACTCCAATCAGGTTACGTTAACCCTCATTACAGTTATCAAAACTTAGTACAAACAACATTTATCTTAGACGATAACTTTCTTATCAGCAATTTTAATGCACACTTTCTGCAAGCACTATACTATGAATCTGAAGAATTATTTCAGGTAGACTTTGGAAAATTTATCGCGCCACAGTCCTCCAGTATTTGGAATCAAAAAAAGATAGAAGCTTCACTAGATGACAATTACCATAGCACCGTTCATCTTATTTTTGTTACGGGTAATAATAAATTACTTCCAACTTTTTGCACCATTTCACGGCTGCGCTACAGTGACAAAATAATAGTAAACTCAATTACTACGATATTGCAAGAATTGCTGTCAGACCCGAAGTATGTAATAAAAATAAATCCGGAAAAACAATCCGAAGCTATCGTCATGCAAAATCTTTATGATTACATATTAAATCACTTGGAGCAACCACTGCCAACCCTTAAAGAATTAGCTGTGCTTTTTGATTGTAATGAATACAAATTGAAACTTGGATTTCGTGAATTTTTCAAAACAAGTATTTATAATTTTTACCACGATGAAAGATTAAAAAGAGCACATTTGATGATCCTGCAAACAAAGATTCCACTCAAAGAAATTGCAATAATGAATGGCTTTAATACCTACCTCAACTTTTATAAAGCATTTAAAAAAAGATTTAAGTATGCACCGAGTGAAGTGGATCGTAGCCCGAATGAAGCTAATTAAATACTGAACAGCTTCAACTCTATTTTGGATAACGAAAGTTCTGATTTGCATAACATTATACTTTTATATTGTAGAATTTTACAAGACTAAAAAAGCAAATTATGAAAACTTCTGAAAAAATTAAAAGTGTTATAGTGAATTTCATAAGTTGGCTCTTTATTTTGCTATTTACTTATTCAGCAACCAACAAAATACTTGATTTCCAGAATTTCAAACAGCAACTAGGGCAGTCACCGCTGTTGAGTTCTTTTGCCGAACAAGTAGTATGGGCGGTTCCGTCAGCTGAATTTTTAATTGTTATCTTATTGTTTTTACCAAAGTTTAGGTATCCAGCCTTGGTGTCATCTTTCGTGTTAATGCTAATGTTTACAGCTTACATCTATATTATTTTAAATCATAGCGTATTTGTTCCTTGTTCTTGTGGAGGTATTTTAGAAAAAATGAATTGGCACGAGCATTTGATTTTTAACATAGGATTTGTTTTCTTGGCACTGATTGGATTGTGGTTGCAACCAACACCATCTATCACTATAAAAAGGAAATTAATTGTGGTGTCCAGTTCTGCATTGACAGGTATTATTATAGTAATTGCTTTATTTTTAATCTCGGAAAATATCCATAGCTATCACAATAAATTTGTGCGGCGTTTATCAAGTGCCCCTGCAACCAAAATCAAGGACTATAACCTCAAATTAAGGTCGTACTATTTTGCTGGTGCAGATGATGATCATGTTTACTTGGGAAATACAACCTCGCAGTTATTAATGACCGTTGTAGATACAGCGTTAAATAAAACAACGATACACAATATTACTCTTGACAAAATCGACTTGCCATTTCGTTCACTGACAATTAGAGTAAACGGTCCCTATTTTTATATTTATGACGGAACGGTTCCTTGCATATTTAGGGGTAAAATTTCGGACTGGAAGGCTAAGTTATACAAAATTGGCTCTGAGTACTTTACCTATGCAGAAGCTATTGACTCAACCTCTTTGGCAGTTCGAGTACAAAAACGGGGTAGTGGAGAAAGTATATTAGGGAAAGTTGATCTACTCTCCAATGAAAAGACAGTATTAAATCATAATTTATTGCAAAAACAGATTGATGGCCTATTCGATACTGATGGCTCATTAATGTATAGTAATGAAATTAACAGAATAATTTACTTGTATGCATATCGCAATCAATTTATCGTCGTCGATCCTAAACTAAATTTAGATTATAGAGGTAATACAATAGACACGATCGCACATTCAAATATTGAATTGGTAGATTTAGAAAAACGTGGGGAGCGAAAATTTGCAAAAAAGCCGTTGCTAGTAAATAAAGATGCAGCTGTTTATGGTAATGTACTCTTTGTAAACAGTAATATCCCCGGTCGATATGAAAGCTTAGAAATGTGGAAACTAGCCAGTATTGTAGATAGCTATGATATCTCTTCAAATAGCTATCTCGAAAGCTTCTATATTTACGATGTCGACAAACAAAAGTTACGTGATATAATAGTACATGGTGATAAGCTTTACACCCTAGTGGGAAATCACCTTATAAGCTACAAACTACAGCCCATAATTACAGCTAATTATAAAAAACAGAGTCGGTCGTAAACCCGACTAAGCAATCTATTGGCCAAATAGCAGGACAAGATCGAAAACCTGTAAAAAAGAGTAGATCAAAACTTTTAATTTTTACGATTATGAAAACTAAAATTTTAAAATTCGGTATGCCGGTAGCATTTGTTGCTCTCGGATTAGTTGGTGCTTTATCCTCAAATGCGATGGAAAAAAAGGCAACCGTACTAGCTAGTGAAACGGGTTATAAAAAGGTAATTGGTGCAGCCCAACCTTGTCAACCTGTAGAATCGTGTGATAACGTTCAAGGTCAGCTTTGTAAGTCAAGCATTGATAACTCGCAGTTGTATCGTCGCATAAGCGACAACCAATGTCCGACCATGTTGTTTAGAAGTAATCCTTAATTATTAAAGAAAAGCCGTCACAAAAAAATGTGACGGCTTTTCAATTTAAGATTTTAAATATTTCGCAAACCAAGCCTCAATTCGTTTTGTGAGATCAGCCTGTTTCTCCCTATCAGATATCGTATGAGATTCCTCTGGGTAAATAAGTAGAGTATGTTCTTTCTTCAACCTTCTCAAAGCAAGATAATACTCGATGCTTTGAAAATAATATACTTGTTTATCTTCCTCACCTGTCCATGACAATAAAGGTGTGTTTACACCTTCAGCTTGCAATATAGGTGAATTTATGAGATAACTTGATAAATCTTCAAATAGCGACTTCCTCATTCGTTGCTGCTGGCTTTCAAATCGCCAAAAATTTGTAGTGGCAGAATCAGTGTTATAATAAAGATAACTTGATACCAAATCTGTAATAGCCGCACCGGATACAGCGGTCGCAAATCGGTCCGTTTTTGCGATAATGTAGTCTGTTTCAAATCCGCCAAAGGAGTGCCCTGTTAATCCAATTCTATTGGGGTCAACATTATATTTTAAAAGAACCGCATCAACTGCAGCCAATACACATTTTTTTGCTGATTCACCTGTTTGCCGCATTTCATAGACAATATCAGGCAACAGGATAAAATAACCTTTTGACGACAATACCGTAAAGTTAATCCCATTCTCGTTCAATAGCGTCGGCTTAACATACCGATGTAAACTACCTCCTTGTCTTTCATAAATGCTAACAATCATAGGGTACTTGACCGTAGGATCAAAATCCGCAGGATAAATTAAAACACCCGATAAGGGTTTTCCATCTACAACATACGAAACCTTCTCAACCTTAGCCCACAAATAATTGTGGTGCTGCAAATTGCTGCGATACAATTCATTTGGTTTCCCAAGAGCATCGACGAACAACAACTCAGGGGGCGCATCAAAATGCTGCGAGATAAAAGTAAAAGCGTTACTATTTTTCGCCTTTACCACACGGTCAGTTCTTTTGTATTCCCAAAAAATTGGACGCGCACCAGTTGTCCCATCGTATCTATAAAATCCATTATAACCTGTCGCAGCATTTTGGGCAAATAAAATCCACTGCGTTGAATTACTGATGATAGCATTGGTCCGATCCATGTAATCGAACTTAGAGGAGAGCATGCGTTGGGAAGTTGCAAAACGAAAAGTAGTTTTATTTTCACGTCCCTTGGTCAACCGTTTCTTTGTCTTTCCGTCAGCGCTAATCATCCAAATATCAAACGGGTCATAAATGAAAAGAGAGTTATCGTCTATGCTCCACCCTGCAATACCATATAAAGGAACTTGCCCCGCACGATCATAATCGATATCACGAACTGGAACGCCCAAATCTTGAGTAATATTTCGGTGTTCGTCCTTCTTGAAATCATACACCCACCAGTCACCATTTACTGAATAAGTTAAGTAATTGCCCTTGGGAGAAAATGCCGGCTCCATCCCCGTCCCAGGATATCCTTTGAGCAATAATCGCTTTGTACCCGTTTGAACTGCAGTTACATAAATATCTCTCGATCCTATACCATCAAAATGTGGCTCAGATTCGAATTCATTCCAAGTCAACGCATATTCTTCGGTACGCCCAATTAGTACAGAGGGCTCTTCCCTGTTGCTAATCTGCAAAAACCGACCCGATTCTACGAACCATACTGCGACTTTATCCTGTAATGTAAAGTCTCCATACATTTTTAAATTGGGATAGATTTGCTTATCATTTCCATTCCATACTTGAACAACTTCGGCTGTATCTTCATTCGGCACATTTTCTTTCAACTTGAAAAAGATCCGATTTCCATCATTTGAAATAGTAATCGAACTAAAACCAGCGCCTATGCTCATATCATTAGGAAAATTGGAACAGCTTTCCGGATCAAATGATAAAAGCTTCCCAGTATCTAACCGATAGGCATACAGCTTGCCTCTCAAGCCATTATTTTGAATAAAGGCAATAGTTTGGTTAAGCCAGCTCAGGTTTTTAATCGCGCCATCTGTTAAAACCGGTATCTCTTTTTTTATAAAATTGTCAAAGATTTCAAGTATTTCCACTTTCTCTTTTCCAGTAACGTAGGCAATCGCATCCTTGCGTATATTCCATATCCATTCGTTGATATTATCAGCATTAGCCACGGTTTGACCAAGCATGTTTTTTACAGTTAAGCGTTGGTTACCACTTTGATCATCACTAATCAGTATTAAGTATTTACCATTGCCCGAAAATGAATAGCTGCTAATTTTCGGGAAGTAATTCACTTTTCCTGATGTCAAGTCTTGCAAAACCAACGTATCATTCTGCTTACACGCAAACCAATTTTCACCATTAAACTCCCCATTTGTACCATGAGGAAATGCGTATTTTTTTCTATTTTTCGTTGATATCGCAAATAATGTATCAGCTATATCGTATTGCAGGCTGTAACTTGCCCAACCTCCCTTGTCAGAAATACTGTGCGATAGCATATCACTCCATAAATGATAATCTTCTTCCGGTACCGTTTTCTTTTGTAAAACCTGCCCTATTGAAGGGAAGCTCACTAGCAAAAAACAAGAAGCAACTAAGCGAAAGAAAAAAGAATGACGAAGTTTTTTCTTTCTCTGAACTATTCTAGTAACCATCATTTTGTGGGGCCAGATTTGGGTTTAACAACAATTCTTTTTGAGGTAGCGGAAGTAATCTATCTGTAGTATTCCAACCCAATTTCACAGGAGACAATGCAGTATCCAATAAGCCATTTCTTTTTAGGTCAAAGAAGCGGTGTCCAAATTCACAAAAAAGTTCCGTTTGACGTTCCTTTAGCACGGCAGTGATAATTTCTGCACTAGTTGATGCTGGTGTATCCCCTAAACCTGCTGTATTCCTTATCTTATTCAAATCTTCTTTAGCGCCAATCAAATCACCTTGCTGCGCTCTGGCTTCAGCACGAATCAGATACTGCTCAGCAAGTCGGAGCACAATCGAGTATTCTACAGAACTCCCCGTGTTGGAAAACTCTTTATATTTATAAGCGTGAGACCAACTATTAACACCCGTTGTAATCATTTTTGTCCAGTGCACTTTTCTTTGATCATTAGACTCAAACGCATTAAGAATGGTCGGTGAAAGTGATGATGAAGGTGGCGGTCCGTTAAAAAACACAAATGTTTTAGCTTCCTTTGTATTGTCTCCCATCATAGCAGGCATCAATTGCCAAATCGTAGTTGTACTTTCTTTAAGGAAAATTTTATCAAGATCATTCTCCCATACATAAACATCTGTTTGGTTCAGAACAGCAGAAGCAGCATTGGAAGCCTGATCCCATAAATGGAGATAAAGGTTAACTCTCGCCAGCATGGCATAAGCCGCATAGCGGTTTGGCCTTACACGTTCTGAACTAATATAGGAGTCGGGCAAAAGTGCAATAGCCTGTTCAAGATCAGATTTAACTAAGAGTAGTGCATCATTTTCAGCAGTACGATGCGCAATGCGATTGGCTGCATAATTGGTAGTGCTAATATACGGCACACCACCAAAGGAATTTACCAAATAGAAATGAATCAACGCTCGTACAAAAAGAGCTTCACCTTTCAATTGGTTACGGTCAGGTTCTGGCAGAGAAACAGAATGATCCACACCCTCAATCACGGCATTGGAAGCATAAATTTGGCTATAGCTACTGTTCCATAATTGTGCTATTTCTGTTCCCGATGCTTGCAAAGCATTAGTACCGTAATTAAATGATAAACTACCTGGATTATAATAGGAGGTAAGTTCATCACTGTAGAGCCCCAACTGGTTCGAAAACCCTGTAAATAGGCCTGTAAATAGTCCATTATCGCGCATTTTTGTGTAAATATCAGTCATCGCGGCATTAGCGGTAAGACGGTCTTCAAAAACAGCATCAGCAGTAAGCTGTGAATCTGGAAGGTCAACTTCTGTGAAGCTATCACAGCTTGTAACCAGTATAGCAATACTTAGAATCAAAATAGGTAACATTGCTTTCTTTGATAGTATATTTTTCATGGCTTCAGTTAAAAAGTGATTTGTAATGTAGAAGTATAAACGCGTAAAGGAGGCATGAAACCTGCGGTCTTAAATTCAGGATCCCCTCCCTTATAAGAAGTGAGGACAAGTACATTTTGCCCCTGCACGCTCAGCTTGCAACTAAAGGATTTTGTCCATTGTTTCGGCAAATCATAGGTCAGTGAAATATTCTTCAGCCTGATGTAAGAAGCATCCGTTATAACCGCATCACTTTGGGAGTAAAGGGTGTTTGCACGCTGAGCAGTAGGATTGATTCCTGTACTATAAAGCTGATTAGGACCACTATCTCCCCGATTTTGCCAGTGTGACACAAATGATGCTGGCTGGTTCGACATGGTTCCCGGCAAAAGGGTTCCAAATGCTTCAGTATAGTTTTCCTGCTTAACAAACTGAAACAAAAAGTCCAGTTGCACCGCTCCGTACTTCAACTGGTTTTGCAACCCGCCATAAAACTTCGTTAAAACAAGCAGTCAAAAAGGGTAAATACTTGGCATCCGAATATGATAATATGTTTTACAACACAGCCAAAGTCAATAGAATTGATAAAGGAATCATTTCTTTTTACAAAACTTTCGGTTCCTTAAAAGAGGCGAGAATGATTTCAGACCATGTCCCTATCTGGTTTGAGTTTTCTTTAAACTAAGATTCGCACTGATATAATTTAAAACAGGGTTTAAAAAGAGAAAAAAGTAATTTTCATTTAAATCATTATGGGAAATTATTAAAAATAATACTGGCAATACTAGCAATGTAAAATGAAATTAGAGTTTCCTGTAATTGCATCAATCGATGCTACAAACGGTACTTCTTTATACTCCATATTCTTTTTTTTAATAATTTATCACAGCTATCCGAAAGTTTTACTAAATAATAGAAAAACTGCCTCGACCCT
>NZ_JBWJVK010000048.1:0-13762 GCF_056428945.1 Flavobacterium sp. GNP010
TTTTTAGTGTTCAGTAGTATTGATTAAGGTAGAGTATTCCGTTTTTTAAAATGTAGCATATGAGATTCCAAGATTTATTGGCCTATAAAAAATCGTTTGCATTAGCAATGAAGGTTTTTGAAATAACAAAATCATTTCCAAAGGAAGAAACCTATTCATTGACAGATCAAATTCGGCGCTCTTCAAGGAGTGTTCCTGCAACTATTGCTGAAGCATATAGAAAGAGGATTTATCCAAAACATTTTTATAGTAAGTTGACCGATTCTGATGGAGAAAATTCAGAAACTCAAGTTTGGTTAGAGTTTGCCTTGTCCTGTAAATATATTTCTGAAGCTATTTATCAGGAATTTATTTCTGAAAGTTTAGAAATTGGAAAACTTGTTAATTATATGATTTTGAATCCTGAAAAATTTGGAGTTAAAAAGGAGTAATTAATAGTACTAGTTTTTAGTGCATATCTGATTACTAAACAACTGCCTACCGAGTACTTTCTCAAGACTGAACACTAAAAAAACTGAACACTGAACACTAAACTAATGAGCGGAATCTACATTCATATCCCTTTTTGCAAGCAGGCATGTCATTACTGTGATTTTCATTTTTCGACTTCGATGAAGATGAAAGAGGAGATGGTCATGGCTATTGCCAAAGAATTTCAAATGCGTAAAAGCGAATTTGAAAAGGAACAAGTTGAGACCATTTATTTTGGTGGTGGAACGCCAAGTGTTTTAACATCTGATGAAATTAATTTTTTGGTTGAGTCAGTTTATAGTCATTATTCAGTAATTGAAAACCCCGAAATCACGCTCGAAGCCAATCCGGATGATTTGTCTAGCGAGCGAATAATTGAATTGTCTAAAAGTAAAATAAATCGTTTAAGCATAGGGATTCAGTCGTTTTTTGAAGACGATTTGCAACTGATGAACCGCGCTCATAATTCGGTGGAAGCCAAAAAATGTTTAGAAGAAGCGACCCAGTATTTTAATAACATTTCACTGGATTTAATTTATGGAATTCCTGGCATGAGCAATGAGAAATGGAAACAAAATATAGAAACTGCACTGTCTTTTGGAATACCGCACATTTCAAGTTATGCTTTGACAGTAGAGCCTAAAACGGCGTTGAATAAACTGATACAAACAGGAAAAATTGCTGCTCCTAAAGATGAAGTAGCACAAGAGCATTTTGCTGTTTTAGTCGAAACGCTCGAAGCCAATGACTTTATACACTATGAATTGTCAAATTTTGGCAAAGCCAATTATTTTTCAAAGAATAATTCGGCGTATTGGTTGGGAAAAAAATACCTTGGAATTGGTCCTTCGGCCCACAGTTATGATGGTGTTTCAAGAAGTTGGAATGTTTCGAATAATGCACTTTATTTAAAATCGATTCAAGAGAATAAATTGCCAAATGAAATAGAAATTCTTTCGATTACAGATCGGTATAATGAATATATTATGACTGGTTTGCGGACTATTTGGGGCGTTTCTTTGGATAGAATTGAAACCGAATATGGAATGGAATATTTAAACTATTTGAACAAACAAGTTCGTAAGTTCTTGGAGGATGACTTGGTGTTTATCGAAAACAATATCTTAAAACCTACCGCAAAAGGAAAGTTTTTGACCGATGGAATTGCATCAGACTTATTTTATTTAAATTTGGAATAGAAATTAACCACAAAGAAACAAAGATGGCACAAAGTTCACTAAGCTTTTGTGTGCCTTGTGACTTCTTTGTGAACTTAGTGTTTAAAGAAATATGATAGCAAGCATCAACAACGAATTTAAAATCGACTTGTCAAAACCCATTGATATTTCGATTCCGTTAACGAATACCGATGAAAATCCTATTGCTTGGTATATCGAGAAGCCAGTCATTGAACCTGTAGTTTTTGGGGATTGGATAGGCAAAGTTTCGGAAGGAAAATCGTCAACCAATTTCAACAATATTTTCTTCAATCCGCACGGACACGGAACGCATACGGAATGTCTAGGTCATATTACACGGGAATTTTACAGCATCAATCAATGTTTGAAACAATTTTTCTTTATGGCTGAATTAATTTCGGTTCAACCAGA
Source organism: Flavobacterium sp. GNP010 (assembly GCF_056428945.1). Lineage (NCBI taxonomy): Bacteria > Pseudomonadati > Bacteroidota > Flavobacteriia > Flavobacteriales > Flavobacteriaceae > Flavobacterium > Flavobacterium sp. GNP010. Next base: position 2,082 of record NZ_JBWJVK010000048.1, read on the forward strand.
ATTACAAGAGGAAGATTTGGTGGTTACTAGAAGCCAAATTGAAAAGGCTCTGAATGGTAAAACTCCTGATGCAATTGTTATTAGAACATTTCCCAATTTAGAAGGGAAAAAGCATTTGAAATATTCGAATACCAATCCGCCTTATCTGGAGGAAGATGCTGCGCGTTTCATTCGCGAAAGCGGAATAAAACATCTACTGATTGATTTGCCAAGTGTTGATAAAGAAAAAGACGATGGAAAATTAGTGGCGCACAAAGCTTTTTGGAACGTTACTGATGTTAATGATCTGAATGCTGATGCTAGATTGGACTGTACGATTACGGAGATGATTTTTGTTTCAAATGAAGTGAAAGATGGTACTTATTTACTCAATTTACAAATTGCCTCTTTTGAGAATGATGCGAGTCCGAGTAAGCCGGTTTTGTTTGCTATTTTGAAAGATGAATTATAAATTTTGAATGAAAATAATTTCAAAAAATGAACTTAGAAACCTACTACGAATATTGCTTGTCTAAAATAGGAGTGACGGAACATTTTCCTTTTGACGAAGATACTTTAGTTTTTAAAGTGGGCGGAAAAATGTTTGCATTGTCCTCTTTAAGTCAATGGGAAAAAGGACAACCATCTGTTAATTTGAAATGTGATCCAGAGCGCGCTGAGGAATTACGCGCCGAATACGATGATATTCAGCCTGGTTTCCATATGAGTAAAACCCATTGGAACACCATTGCTCTAAATGAATCAGTTTCGGATGCGATTGTTAAAAATTTAATAGATCATTCCTATGAATTAATTTGTAATAGTTTGCCTAAAAAAATTCGACTTGAACTAAAATTGCTATAACCAGTTATCGATACTTAATGTATTTTGGTCTATATCAAATATGGTATTATCGATAGCTCCGTATTGCTAGGTATAACTTTATTACATTTAGTTTTTTAAAATAACACCCAAATACCATGAAGAAGGCACTAAATATTTTGCTAATAGAAGACGATGAAATTGAAGTAATGAAATTCAATAGGGTTTTGAGTAACATAAAAACAGCTCATAAAATTGTTGAGGCAAATAATGGTGAGGAAGCCATTGCAATATTAAAGGAAAAAGAAATCATTCCTGATATTATTGTTTTAGATTTGAACATGCCTAAAATAAATGGAATTGAGTTCCTAGGAATATTAAAATCGGATGATTATTTGAAATACATTCCTGCAATTGTATTGACAACATCTAACAACAGGTCAGATTTGTTAGAGTGCTATAGAATAGGGATTGCGGGTTATTTGCTAAAACCCTTAAAATATGATGAGTATGTAGATAGGGTTACAAAACTGGTTGAATATTGGAGTACAAATGAGTTAATCACAAATTAGGATTATGTACGGAATTGTAAATAAATCAATAGAAGACTTAGTAGTTGCTAATTTTGGTAGAGAAAAATGGGAAGTTGTACATGAAAAAAGCGGCATTGATGTTGATTTTTTTCTAAGTAATGAAGTGTATGATGATGCTATTACCTATCAAATTGCTACCACACTTTCAGAAGAAATGAACATGACTTTGAGTCAGGTATTAATTGCTTTTGGAGAATGGTGGGTTGTGCATACTACATCTGAAAAATATCCGGGCTTAATGGAGTCTGGAGGAAAAAGTCTGAGTGATTTTTTAATCAATTTACCTAATTTTCACAATAGGGTTATGCTGGTATATCCTAAACTTACTCCTCCAGAGTTTAAAGTAAGCGATGTAAGTACATCTGGACTTCATTTGCATTATCACTCTAAAAGAGTCGGACTACAAGATTTTGTTAGAGGAATCATTCAAGGACTAGGTATTGTTTACAAAACACCAGTAACAATAACTTTACTACAATCAAGAAACGAGGGGGACACTCACGAAATATTCAAAATTAATTGGTAATTCCATGAAGGATCTAGCACTTTGTTTTGATGCAAACAGTTTGAATAGATTGTTCCCATTTTACATTTTTGTGACTCCAGATTTTGAAATCATAAATTTTGGTTCAAGCCTAGGCAAAGTATGTCAAGACTTAAGTAATAATGCATTGTTTACAAATGTATTTAAAATTACAAGACCACAACTAGATTTAATTTCCTTTCAGGAAATTGTTGCACATTGCAATAAGCATATTGTTATTCAACACAATATATCAGGTATTACACTTCGAGGGCAGTTTGAGCTAGTGGGTGAGAATATTTTGTTTGTGGGTTCGCCGTGGTTTACGTCAATGGTAGAACTTATGAACAAAGGCTTAACGTTTGAAGATTTTGCACCAAATGATCCTTCAATTGATTTGTTGCATGTTCTTAACAATGCTGATAATACCTCTAAGGAATTAAAAGAATTGTTGATAACCATCAATGATCAAAAAAATAAGTTGAAACTGGCCAATAAAGAAATCCAAGATATTGCACTCTTCCCTACTCTAAATCCAGATCCTTTAATACGAATTGATATGAAAGGAAATCTGCTTAATCGAAATCCAACGGCGGAGCAATTAACAACATTTGTTCATAACGGATTTGAATATAGCACAGAGCATTTCTTTAAGTACATCGTTACACAAATTGATTTTGACAAAGAGCGCTGGATTTTTGAAACCCAAACCAATGGTAAAGAATATTCCTTTGTATGTAAAACTATTAAAGATCTAGGATGTATAAATATTTATGGACGCGACGTAACAGAACAGAAAAAAAGCCAAGCAGAGTTAAATAGATTGTCTCTTGTAGCCAGTACCAATGTTAATGCGGTAATTTTTACAGCACTTGATGGCACTATCAACTGGGCCAATGAAGGTTTTGTGAAACTTACTGGATACTCCTTGCAAGAGGCAATAGGGCGTACCACGCAGGATTTATTTTACGGAGACTTAGTGGATCAAGTTGCATTTGATGCTATTAAAAAAGCAAAAGATGCAGGAGAACATTTTAGCCAAGAGTTAATTCATTATAAAAAAGATAGTACATGGTTTTGGGCAAAGGCTGAGGGGCAACCTTTATTTGACGATAAAGGAAATGTAAAAGAATATTTTGCATTAATTGAGGATATATCATCTAAAAAGCGAGACGAAGAAGAGCTTAAAAGGTTGTCACTTGTAGCAAGTTTAAACAATAACGGTATTTTGTTTACTAAGCCTAATGGTAAAATATTTTGGTGTAATAATGCTTATACTACCTATACAGGCTATAGCAAAGAAGAAATTATAGGAAAAACACCAGTACAAATAGGTAGGACTTTGGATATTGACGATGAGCAGTTGGATATTATGGTAAGTTCTTTTTATAATGGATTTCCTTTTGATGTTGAATTGAAACATGGAAGGAAAGACGGTAGTTCTTTTTGGGCAAAGGTCAAAGGGCAACCCATACTTGATGAAAACGGCGAGGTCACCCAATTTTTTGCCATGGTTGAGGATATTTCTCTCAAGAAAAGGTACGATGAAAGTTTACAAATTGAAAAAGAAAAGTATAGAGGAATCATTGCAAATATGAATCTTGGATTGTTAGAAGTTGATCTTGACAATAATATTACCATGGCCAATCACAGTTTTACAACTATGAGTGGCTATACACAGCATGAGCTTTTGGGGAATAATGCTATAGAAATCTTTGTCAATGAAAGTGGTAAGGATGTATTGAAGACCAAAGATAAATTAAGAGCTGATGGCTTAACAGATTCCTATGAGTTGCGCGTATTTGATAAAAACGGTCAAGAGAAAATATGGCTTATTAGCGGCGCTCCAAATTATGATGTACACGGTAATTTAATAGGTTCAATAAGGATTCACCTTGACATTACAAATCAAAAAAATCAAGAGCAGCAACTGTATTTATTGTCATTGATTGCAGAGAAAAATTTAAATTCGGTTATTATTGCAGATAAAAAAGGCAGAATAGAATGGGCCAATACAAGTTTCTTAAGGATGTCAGGATATTCCAAAGAAGAAATTATAGGGCGGGCACCTGGTGAATTGTTACAAGGGCCAGAATCGAATCCTGAAGTAATTCTATATCTAAGAAATCAAATTAAAAAAGGCCTCCCTTTTAATTGCGAGATCATTAATTATTCAAAAAATAAAGAGAAATACTGGGTGCGTATTCAAGGACAGGCTTTATATGACAAAGTAGGAAAAATAATCAAATATTTTGCTATCGAGGAGGATGTCACTCCTCAAAAGGAGCTAGAGTCACAAAAGGAGAATTTGATTTCGGATTTAGCAAAAACTAATAAAGAACTTGAAGATTATGCCCAAATTGTATCCCACGATTTAAAATCACCTTTACGTAGTATCAATTCTTTGATTAGCTGGATTAAAGAAGAAAATGCTGGTAACTTTGATGCACCAACTCAAAAATATTTTTCATTAATTGAGCACAAAGTTGAAAAAATGGATCATCTTATTGAGGGTATTTTAACGTATTCTAAAATTGATAAAGAGACATCAAAATTAGAAATTATAGATACTCATGAAATTGTACAAAGTATTATAGACATTATTCATCTTCCAGATCATATTACTGTTTCCATTATAAGTTCATTGCCTAGAATTAAAGCAGATAAATTTAGAATACAGCAGTTGTTTCAAAATTTGATTGGTAACGCAGTAAATTATATTGATAAAGAACAAGGTTTAGTTGAGGTAGCTGCAACTCAAGATGGCGACACATATGTTTTTTCTATAAAAGACAATGGGGTAGGAATGCCAAAAGAAATTCATTCAAAAATATTTGAAACTTTTAAGTCTTTTACAACAAGCAAACACTCAACAGGTTTAGGCTTATCAATTGTAAAAAAAATTATAACTTTCTATAACGGCGAAATTTGGTTAGAGAGTCAAGAGGGTATAGGGACTACATTTTTTGTAAAATTAAAAAAAGAATTATGAAAATCATTCAAGCAAGCAAATTAGCCCGAGGCGGTTGGAGGTATGTACAAGAAAAATCACAATTGCTAAACCCACTTGTTCTGATTTTTGGGAATCGTTTTTTATTAGAAAATAGTGAAGTTTTGCAGGATATACGTAATGAGTTTCCGTATGAGCATCTTGTTTTTGGTTCTACTTCAGGTGAAATTTCGGGTTCAAGTGTAAACGATGATTCTCTTTCTGTGATTGCCATAGAGTTTGAAAAATCTAGTTTTGTTGTAAAGCGAGAAAATATTTTAAACCATAATAAAGATGCTAAAAAGCTTGGTGAGTATTTGTATGCGGAAATGCCAAAAGAAAATCTTAAACATTTATTTGTACTCTCAGAGGGGAGTTTTGTAAACGGAAGTTCCTTGATTTCTGGCCTTGAGACCAATATGGATTCAGGTTTATCCATTACAGGTGGGATGTGTGGTGATGATGCACGTTTTGAAAAAACACTTGCCTCGTACATGGAAGATCCAAAAGAAGGCGAAGTGGTTCTTATTGGGTTTTATGGCTCAACATTAGAAGTTTCGTATGCCAGTTACGGCGGATGGATTCCCTTTGGCCCGGAGCGTGTCATCACTAAGGCAGAGGCGAATATTTTGTATGAGATTGATGGTCAACCGGCGTTAGACCTATATAAAAAATATTTAGGCGATAAATCTAGTGAACTGCCGCAAGCTTCTTTACTGTATCCGCTGAATGTAACACCACATGGTAAGAAAGAACCAGTAGTTCGTACTATTTTAAATATTGATAATGATACTCAGTCTATGATTCTTGCTGGTGATGCTCCTGTAAATTCAAGAGTTCAACTCATGATGGCAAGTGTTGATGGGATTGCACAAGGTGCTAATACTGCCGCAAAATACGGTATGAAAAATAGAACGACCGCACCTGAATTAGCGCTATTGGTAAGCTGTATCGGTAGGAAATTAGTAATGAGTCAGCGTGTTGAAGAAGAAATCGAGCACGTTAGAGAGGTTATTGGTCTACAAGTCCCTATTGCAGGATTTTATTCATACGGAGAAATGGCCCCTTTTAATGGGGAGACTGCCTGTGAATTGCACAATCAAACGATGACACTAACCTTAATTAGCGAATAATGCATTCATTATTGAAAAGACAAATAGATAAAAAACTTACCGGAGGTCTTAATGACTTGGATATTTTTTTGGATGTAGTTAATGAATCGTACCAAAATTATGAGAGCCAAATAGAGATGCTACAACGCGCTATGAAAATTAGCTCTGACGAATTGTTTGAGGCCAATAAAAAATTGAGAGATGAAGCTGAAAGTTTAAAAGAATTGAATAAAAATTTACAATCTATTCTTGATTCTATGAGTCTGGGTCAAGGATTTGTGACTACTAATGAAATTTTTGATTCCTCTGAATATATCAAACAACAATCTATAGAAATAGTAAAAATCAATAACCAAAGAGAAGAATTGTTGTTTAATCTTGAAAAACAAAACACCGCGTTAAATGAATACGCGCACATGGTTTCACATGATTTAAAAGCACCTTTGCGTAGCATTGACACTTTGATTAACTGGTTCATTCAAGATAATGAGTCTTTAATGAATGAGGCCAATTTAAAATCTTTGAACAAAATTTTGTTAAATGTAGAGAAAATGGATTCGTTAATTGCAGGGATATTAAACTATTCCTCTATTGAAAATCACACGCACGAAGAACGAGTTATTGATGTGAATCTTGTAGTGCAAGATTTTTTAAAAACTATTGAAGTTCCAGATAATGCGAATATTAACATAACTAATAAACTTCCTGTTTTAAGGGGAAATGATTTTAGATTGAAGCAACTTTTTCAAAACTTAATTCAAAATGCGCTTAAATACAATGATAAAGAACACATTATAATTGAGATCTCAAGTACCGAAAAGGAGCAAGAATATTTATTTCAAATAAAAGATAATGGAATGGGTATTCCTCAAGCATACCAGTACAAAATATTTGATATTTTTTCTAAATTACAAAATGACGATAACTCCTCAGGAATAGGACTTTCTATCGTAAAAAGAATAATTGAGTTTTATAAAGGAAGGATTTGGCTTGAAAGCCAAGAAAAAGTGGGAACTACTTTTTTCTTCACAATACCAAAGGATCATGGAACAGCCTAACCTAAACTATATCGATGAATTGTCAGGAGATAATCTTGAATTCAAAACTAAATTAATTGGGATTCTTAAAAAAGAACTTCCAAAGGAAATAATAGGCTACTCTGGAGAAATGGAAAACACTAATTTTTTAGATGCCGCTCAATCTGTTCATAAACTAAAACATAAGATTTCTATACTAGGTTTAGAAAAAAGTTATTATATTGCTGAGGAATACGAAAGCGATTTAAAAAATAACTCGACAAACTTGGCTGTAGATTTTGAAAATATTTTAAAAGTCATGCAGGAGTTTGTAAATCGTTTGTAACACCTCTTACTGTATGAATTGCATTATTATTGATGATGAAGAGATGGCTCGAGCGATTATCACTCAGATGGTTGATATATGTTCAGAACTTAAACTTGTTCAAGAATTTCCTAATGCCATTCAGGCAATAAAATTTTTAAATCATACTGAGGTTGATTTAATTTTTTTAGATATCCATATGCCTGATTTTACAGGATTTGACTTTATTCAAAGTTTAAAAAATCCACCCAAAGTAATTTTAGTCACTTCAGATAAAAATTTTGCTATCGAAGCTTTTGAATACGAGTGTGTAATAGATTATTTGGTAAAACCTATCACTATAGATCGTTTCCAAAAAGCAATTCAAAAAGCAAACTTATACAAAATAGCCCCCAAGACATTGGAAGTAAAACCAAATGCGGAAGACAATGCAAATGAATTTTATGTTAATATCGACCGAAGATTGATAAAAATTGAAATGGCATCTGTAAATATTGTTGAAGCTAAGGGGGATTATATCCATATAAAAACGGAGAGCAAAAATTATGTGGTTCATTCTACCCTAAAGAAAATAGAAGATAAATTACCTAAAGATTTATTTTTAAAAGTGCATCGCTCTTTTATTATCAACACTAAAAAAATTATTGACATTGAAGACAATAGTGTCTTGATTGCCAAAGATGTAATTCCAGTAAGCCGCGCCAATAGACCGGAGTTAATGAAAAGACTAAATCTTTTATAAGCTATTCGTCCCTACCAAATTGTATTTCAACTATAGTAAGTCTTGACTAATCTAAGGTTTTATTTTCTATTTAATTGGTTAGTTATCTTTGATTAGTAATTTCAAAACTACGATTATGAAAAAGAAATACTTTTCAGTTAATTTACTTTTTTTAGTGCTATTCTTTCAATTAGGATTTTCACAAAGTACAACTACAGTAGGGAACGCTTCAGGTAGCTGGGTGACACTTATGAAGGGTGATAAGTTTGATCCAAACGACGATCAGCAGTCAGTAGCCGATACTGATTTCGTAGGTAATGCCACTTATGCTATGGTTGAAACTCAAAAAATGAGCATCAACTTTACTGACGGATTGACTGATGATGTTTACTTTTTTAGAGTTAGAATGGGACAAAGTAATCCTTCAACTTCCTTTTACTTAGGTATCGATGTTTCAGGTGATTTGATCGCAGATCTTTTTATTGAAGCAAATATGAAAAGTCAAACACCTTATGTGTCTTTTCACAAAAGAGATTATGCAAAAACGGGTCTTTCTCCTTCACAAACTTCTTGGTTAAACGGAACTAAAAATAATGAATACTTCTTGGAGACTCGTAATGCCAACATATCGACTTACAGTGCAGGAACAGATATCGACGGAGGAAACAGTGGTACGGATACCTGGATAGAATTTGGGTTTACAGAAGAAAGTTTAAAGGCATATATTTTAAGTAATTTCGGGCTTACAATTACAGGAAATTCTGCAATTGCCTTGTATGGTTTTACCTCAACAAGTCAAACTTCTAACGGTGATGTAGCAGGAGTAGATGATAAACTGCCTGGGGTATTAGATAAAAGCTGGGAAGAATTAGGAGTTATTGTTAATGGAACTTTAGATAACATTGCATCAGGAGAAATTTTAAAACCAACAGTAAATTTACAAACAACCACAGATACTACTCCTGTTATTTCGGGTACTTGGGGAGGAGAAATGCTAGGCGATGATACTTTAACAGTAACTATAAATGGGATTACTTATTCCCAAGAAATTTATATCAATAATACAAATTGGAGTGTTACAGTTTTATATCCCGAAATGTTATCTGGAACCTATGAAGTAGTAGCCAAAACTACCAGAGCCTCCAATAATATAACTAGTACTGATTTAACAACTAACGAATTAATCATAACAAGTACAACAGTATTAACAACCGTAACATCTGCAAATGACGGAGGGTTGGAAAGTAATGGAGATCTAGCCACTCTTATTGCCAAAAGAAATTTTAACAGAACTAAAACAAATAGTTATGCCAATAAAAAAGCAGCGCAAAAAAAGTTTATTTCATCTTCTTTTTTGCTTAAAGCAACTAGTTCAAGTACTAACTTTTCTGATATAATTCCTAGTACAGGAATGCTAGGTACTGAAACTACTTATGTTTCCAGTCCGATAGATTTAATTGGAATCACAAATGCACAAGAAGTCTACTCTGTGGATTATTATCAAGGAGACAAGCGGGTGGGGGCAGTTTTGGCTACTGTTACTAAGGGGGCTGTTTACAGTCATTCTAAAGCGATTTGTGATCGTTTGAATAACTCTTCGCTTGAGAACATAGTAACGATCAATTTGAACGGCTACGAAATCATTTTGGTCGAAATAAAAAGAGCTAATGGATTGACCGAGTATGCTGTGAATTTCTCTGTACAGCAGTTAATCAATGCAAACATGCTCCATAGCTATTGGAATATAGAACAATATCCTGCAGGGGATTATCTAAATTTTCAGGTTTGGGGATCTTCAACAGCTCAGGTTTGTCATATTGCAAAAGGAATTATTTCTAATATTCAACAACAAAAAATCTTATCTACCGAAGTTGTTGCTAATAGAATTCCGAGCGTATTTGTGAAAAATGGTTTCTATAAAAACGGAAAATTAAATTTGGCGATAATTAATAAATCAAGAGCATTTAATTTATCATTTGAAGGAAATAAAAAAATAACGGAGTTAGCCTCTCCAGAATTAGTTTCTCTGAATTTAAGTTTGTCTGGAGCTTATCAACAAAATGTAGTTTTGGATTTAGGCGGAATGTTTGATATAGGACTTTCAATTATTGGCGATAAGTCAAAACAATTGGATGGGTTGTATTTAGCAGATGGTCCTTGGGGCCTAGATTATTCTAAAACAGAAACAACCATTTCTTCATTTATGATAGATAACATTCCAAATACTAGCATTACAAACGGTCAATATGCGATTGAAAGAAATGCCACAGTTAGTGGTACTGTTTACGGGACGATGAATTTATTTAGAAATATTCTTCCGGGAGAGTTAGCATTTGATGCAGGGGGTTACTCAACTATAAGTTTTGCAATACAAAATTCATTGCCCGTTGAGGCAGTTCTGGTAACAGATAGCACAACAGACTGGAATGACAGATTACGTTTTCAACTTCCAGCAAATGCAACGACAGCTGATATTAATTTGCTTTTTGACCAGTTTACTAATCCAAAAGGACAGAAATACAACAAGGAAAAAATTAAAGGAATTGTTTTCTCTGTTCAAGGAAATTATAATGCTTTTCAAACATTTGAAATTAAGGTTTCCCAATTAGTTTTTAAAAATGCAGGTTCTTTAAGTACGGCTGATTTTGCAAATAGATTGACAAAAAATCTGTATAATTATCCTAATCCATGCCAATTTTCGACTACGCTTGTTTTGCCTAAAATAACCGAAAGTGCTACCGTGGAAGTGTTAGATATCTCTGGAAAATTTTTGTTTGCAAAACAATATAAAACCATACCTTCAAATAATGAAGTAAAAATACCATTAGATAATTTAAGCAAAGGGACTTATTTGTTTAATGTTACAACAAAAGAAAATGAAAAATTACAAACCAAATTTATCATAGAATAGTAAAATAAATAGTGTTTAAAAGACTGCCAACCACGGGCAGTTTTTTTTATTGTGAATTTTACGTTTTGCTTTGGGTCTTATAATTGTTGATTTATTTGTAGCTTAAGTATTATAATTTATAAAATATAATGTATTTAGTCGATTTTTTATACATTTTAAGCGATAATTTTATAGCTTTGATCTGAAAGCAAAATTATAATAAATGAAAGTAAAACTACACCATACACAACCATTTCTAGAAACAAATAATTTTGAAGATCGTACTGGATATTATTTGATTTCTTTAAAATGGACATTGATAAATGAAGAATACATTACTTTTGTTCGCAAAGAAGCTTGTGCTTATTGTTATAATTTAGATTGGGCTGGACCTATAAGTAAATCTGATGCAACAAAAAAAATGCTAAATGATAAAATAGTAATTATTCCTCAATCAAGAATAAGGCCTTTTGTCATTAAGGTAATTATAGATAAAATTGAATGTTTTGTATTGCCTAATACCGAAGAGGTTAGGAAAATAGTTGGTTTTGAAGATACTAATTTACAACTTGTAGTTTAAGCTAGTTTTTAAACCAGAAGAATTTTAAATAACAGTGTTCGTACTATTGTTTTCTGCTTTACTAGCTATAAGAATGTTGTCTTGTCCTGAATAACCGATACAGATTATTAGATAAAAATATTTAATTAAAC
>NZ_JBWJVK010000049.1:0-13349 GCF_056428945.1 Flavobacterium sp. GNP010
TTAATAAATCAAATTTATTGAAAGTATAGCCAGATAATCTTAAAATTATATTAAAATTTTAAAGGATAAATTTTATTAAAAACCGTTTGAAATTGTGCTAAAATTGTGAATACAATAAAAAGATGACAATTTGACATTTTAAAAGAATTGGCAGTACTTTTGCAATCAAAAAAAGAATAAAATGAAGTTTAAGAATATTTTTAAAAATACAAGTAATATGACTACTGAAAATACCGAGATTGATCAAGAAATAGATGATGTGACATTAGAAAATAATGCAAATGGAGAGCAAATCATTATTGAAGAACTGAGTGTAGAAGAGCAATTGACTCAAGACTTAGCTAAAGAGAAAGACAAGTATTTACGATTATTTGCTGAATTTGAAAATTACAAACGTAGAACTTCAAAAGAACGTATTGAGTTATTCAAAACGGCTAACCAAGAGGTTTTACTAGCGATGCTTCCTGTTTTAGATGATTTCGATAGAGCGATAGTTGAAATAAATAAATCAGATGACGAGCTCTTGACTAAAGGAGTAGAGTTGATCCATGAGAAATTAAAAAGCACACTTGTTGCCAAAGGTTTAGAACAAGTTGATCTTAAAGCGGGAGATGCTTTTGATGCAGATTTTGCTGAGGCAATTACGCAAATCCCTGCTCCATCAGAGGAGTTTAAAGGTAAAATCGTAGATGTTCTTGAAAAAGGATACAAACTAGGCGATAAGATTATCCGTTTTCCTAAAGTTGTTTTAGGACAGTAATTGACCCGAGCTGAGATACACTGCGGTGTGTTTCAACAAAAAAAATAAAAAATGAAAAAAGATTTTTACGAAATATTAGGCATTTCAAAGAGCGCTGATGCTGCAGAAATTAAAAAGGCATATCGCAAAAACGCACTTCAATATCATCCTGATAAAAATCCTGGAGACAAATCGGCAGAAGAAAAATTCAAATTAGCCGCTGAGGCGTATGAAGTTTTAAGCGATCCTCAGAAAAAAGCCAAATACGATCAATACGGTCATCAAGCTTTTGATGGCTCAGGAGGTTTTGGCGGTGGTGGCGGTCAAGGTGGTATGAATATGGATGACATATTCAGTCAGTTTGGTGATATCTTTGGAGGCGGTTTTGGTGGTTTCGGAGGAGGCGGTGGCGGAGGTGTTCGTCGCGCTAAAGGAAGTAATCTCCGAATCAAAGTAAAGTTAACTTTAGAGGAAGTTGCCAATGGTGTTGAGAAAAAAGTAAAAGTAAAACGCAAAGTTCAAGCGCCAGGAGTGTCCTACAAAACATGTTCTACTTGTAATGGTCAAGGGCAAGTGATGCGTGTTACAAATACCATTTTAGGTAGAATGCAATCGGCCTCCACATGTCCAACTTGTGGTGGTTCAGGTCAAATATTAGACAAAAAACCATCAGAAGCTGATTCTCAAGGAATGATTCTTGAGGACGAAACAGTGTCTATAAAAATACCCGCAGGTGTAGTTGACGGAATGCAATTGAAAGTTTCTAATAAAGGAAACGATGCTCCGGGAAACAGTATTCCAGGAGATTTGATTGTTGCAATTGAAGAATTGGAGCATGAGTTCTTGAAACGTGAAGGAGAGAATTTACACTATGATTTATACATCAGTTTTGCTGAAGCAGTTCTTGGGATCTCCAAAGATATTGAAGCTATAAACGGAAAAGTGAGAATCAAACTAGAAGAAGGAATTCAATCTGGTAAAATTCTCAGATTAAAAGGCAAAGGGATTCCAAGTATCAATGGCTACGGCAACGGAGATTTATTGGTTCATGTAAATGTTTGGACGCCAAAAACACTAAACAAAGAACAAAAACAGTTTTTCGAAAAAAACCTAAACGACGAAAATTTTGTCCCAAATCCAGAGAAATCAGATAAATCATTCTTTGAGAAAGTAAAAGACATGTTTTCATAATAGAAAATTTATCTAAGCTGTTTTAAATATAATACCCATCCTTGCTACAATAAGGATGGGTTTTTTTTGAAATTGATACGTGTTACTTATTTGGTGTTAACATTCGCCAACACTTTGGTTAGAATGATTGTAATTCGTAAAAAATTAAATGGCACTTACATGAAACTAATTATTTACTTTTACATCAATTAAAAAAGGAGCATGAGTACTATTTTAGAAGTTAATAAGGTTGTAAAACGATACGGTGATTATGTGGCGCTCAACGAGGTTTCAATGAGTATTCCAAGAGGAAGTATCTACGGACTTTTGGGTCCAAACGGAGCTGGAAAAACATCTTTAATCCGAATTATAAATCAAATTACATTACCTGATAGCGGTGAAATTATTTTGGATGGTGAAAAACTACAACCCAAACACGTTCAATACATCGGCTATTTACCCGAAGAAAGAGGATTGTACAACACTATGAAAGTGGGAGAACAATGCTTGTATTTGGCCCAAATGAAAGGTCTCTCAAAGGCTGAAGCCAAAAAACAACTGGAGTATTGGTTCGAAAGATTGGGAATTCAAGGATGGTGGAATAAGAAAATCCAAGAGCTTTCTAAAGGAATGGCACAGAAAATTCAGTTTGTAGTTTGTGTATTGCACAAGCCAAAACTATTAATTTTTGATGAGCCTTTTTCTGGTTTTGATCCCGTAAATGCCAATACTATCAAGGATGAAATTCTGGCTTTACGAGAAGACGGAGCGACTATAATTTTCTCTACACACCGTATGGAAAGCGTAGAAGAATTGTGTGATCATATTGCTTTAATCCACAAATCGAATAAACTCATAGAGGGAAAATTAGACGAAGTAAAAAGACAATTTAAAACCAATAGTTTTGAAGTGGGCATTTTATCGGATAATGTAGAGAGTTTAATGAATTCGTTGACGCAAAAATTCACCGTTGGTCCGGCTACTTTTAAATCCTTGAACAACGAATTAAAACTGGAAATTCAACTCGGGAATGCCACACCAAATGAGTTATTGAATATTTTGACACAATGCGGACAAGTAACCCATTTTGTAGAAAAGATTCCAAGTGTAAATGATATTTTTATTCAAACAGTAACGCAATAGACTTTTCAGACTTCTTAGATTTTTAGAAAATCTAAAGGTTTGTAATTCTAACAGTCTAAAATGTCTAACAATCTAACAATCTAAAATGTCTATAGTATCATTAATTATAAAAAGAGAGTTTATTGCCAAGGTGCGGAATAAATCCTTTATTGTCATGACTTTTTTAAGTCCGTTATTATTTGTGGGAATCGCCGTTTTTGTAGCATATTTAAGTTCCATGAAAGCAGACACGAAACGAATTGCTATTCATGACGAATCAGGTTTGTTTGTAAAGGAATTTACGTCGCAGAACAATAAAAATGAGGAATACAAATACCTTGATTTAACTGCAATTGATTTAAAATTTCTCAAAGATAGTATCACAAAGGAAAGCTATGAGGGACTATTATATATCCCAAAGGCGAGTAATACTGAGGATTTCGAAAGTAAAATCCAGTTTATTTCAAACAGCAGTCCCAGTATTTCATTCATTGAAAATGTTCAGGATGTAATTGCCAATAAATTAACTAAAAGCAATTTAGAAAAAGCACATTTAGATACCTTGGCAATTAAAAATGCTCAATCAAAAGTAAATATTAGCTTAACAAAAGCATCTGGAGAAGAAAGTGTCAAAGGACTTAACGAAATCAAAATAGGGATTGGTGGCGCATTTGGGTACCTTATTATGATGTTCATAATCATTTATGGAAACATGGTGATGCGCAGTGTCATCGAAGAAAAAACCAGCCGAATAGTAGAAATTATAATTTCCTCAGTGAAACCATTTCAATTGATGATGGGAAAAATCATAGGAACTTCACTAGCAGGATTGTTACAATTCCTTATTTGGGCAATAATTGGAATGTCTTTACTTTTTGCAGCTTCGGCATTTTTAGGAGTAAATGTGGGTCCTACAGCCAGGGTTTCGCCAGAAATGATGCAAACTGCACAGCAAGAAATGACGGGAACTGCCCAAATGTATATTAAGGAATTATGGAATTTACCCATTGCAAGTATCTTGATTGGATTTGTGATTTATTTCATTGGCGGTTATTTTCTATACAGTTCCTTTTACGCGGCAATTGGCGCCGCAGTAGATAATCAAACCGATTCACAGCAATTTTTGTTGCCAATCATTATGCCGTTAATGTTGAGTGTTTATGTTGGGTTTTTTACGGTTATCAATGATCCCCACGGGACAATTGCAGTCGTTTTCTCCATGATTCCGCTTACTTCTCCTATCGTAATGCTAATGCGAATTCCGTTTGGCGTACCTTTGTGGCAAATCGCCATATCTGTAACGTTATTGTTTGGTAGCTTCTTTTGTGTCGTTTGGTTTGCTGCAAAAGTGTACCGAATTGGGATACTTATGTACGGCAAGAAGCCAACTTGGAGTGAAATGTATCGCTGGTTGAAATATTAAATAAAGCTCGGTTCAGCTTTGTTAAAACTTAATTAATTTATGGAGCTATTTCCCGCTTTCCGTTGCAAACGAAGTTCACTGAACTCCGCTGAAAATAAAGGTTAGGTGAAGTAATCTTTTTATCGGCCGAAAAGGCGGATAAAAAGGATTTCCACTTCAATCGGGGCTAGGGCATCAGTTTTCAAAACGTTGTCTGTTAATTAGAAATTAAATTTTTTTGCCTTCGGGCTAAACAAAAATAAAAATATGTCAAAAATATTAATCATAGAAGACGAAGCTGCAATTCGAAGAGTACTCACAAAAATACTCTCTGAAGAAAATGATACTTATCAGGTTGAAGAAGCCGAAGATGGTGTTGCAGGTCTCGAAAAAATAAAGAACAACGATTACGATTTGGTTTTGTGCGACATCAAAATGCCGAAGATGGATGGTGTTGAGGTATTAGAAGCAGTCAAAAAAATCAAACCCGAAATTCCTATGGTGATGATTTCCGGTCATGGCGATATGGAAACGGCAATTAACACGATGCGATTGGGAGCGTTTGATTATATTTCAAAACCACCCGATTTAAACCGATTGTTGAATACGGTTCGCAACGCTTTAGACAAAAAACAGCTCGTAGTTGAGAATAAAATTCTGAAGAAAAAAGTCAGTAAAAACTACGAAATGATTGGCGAAAGTGAAGCCATCAATCACATCAAAGTGATGATTGAGAAAGTAGCACAAACCGAAGCCAGAGTTTTAATCACGGGTCCCAACGGAACCGGAAAAGAATTGGTTGCCCATCAATTACACGAGAAAAGCGAACGCGCTAATTTCCCTTTAATCGAAGTAAACTGTGCTGCTATTCCAAGCGAATTAATAGAAAGTGAGTTATTCGGTCACGTCAAAGGAGCGTTTACTTCGGCTGTAAAAGATCGCGCAGGAAAATTTGAAGCGGCAGATAAAGGGACTATTTTCTTAGATGAAATTGGGGATATGAGTCTTTCGGCGCAAGCCAAAGTATTGCGAGCTTTACAGGAAAGTATGATTACCAGAGTGGGAGCAGACAAAGACATCAAAGTCGATGTTCGTGTGGTTGCAGCTACCAATAAAGATTTGAAAGTCGAAATTGCCGAAGGGCGTTTCCGGGAAGATTTATACCATCGTTTGGCAGTGATTTTGATAAAAGTTCCGGCTTTGAATGATAGACGAGATGATATCCCGATGTTGATTTCTCATTTTGCGGATAAGATTGCTTCGGAGCAAGGGAATGCAGTCAAAAAGTTCTCTTCAGCAGCTATTAATTTGTTGAAAGAATACGATTGGACAGGAAATATCCGTGAATTACGAAATGTTGTAGAGCGCTTGATTATCCTTGGCGGAAGCGAAATTTCCGAAAATGATGTGACATTATTTGCGTCTAAATAAAATTAATTTAATGATTTAAAAATGTATTGATTTAAAGATTTGGCACTAGTTTTAATCTTTTAATTTTTGAATATTTAAATCTTTCAATATAAAATAAATGAAACTAAAAAAAATAAACGAAGAGTTACAACAAGCCTTAATTGAAAACGGTTTGACTGAAGCCAATGCGATGCAAAAAGAAACATTTTCGACACTTAAAAGTGGTTCGGATTGTATTATAATTGCACCAAAAGGAAGCGGGAAATCAACAACAATTGTGCTAAATGTAATTCAGAGATTGGCAGGCGCAACCGAAGAATCACCAAGGGCTTTGATTATTGTTGAAGACAAAGCGAAAGTATTGGAAATGGAATCGCTTTTTGAAAAATATGGAAAGAATTCTAATTTAGAAGTTTATGGTGTTCATGATAAAGGCGACATGGAATACGATAAAAATTATATTTCCAGCGGAATTGATGTGTTGATTGGAACGCCAAATAAGTTGAGCGAAATGTTCACTACGGCTGGATTTAACGTAAACCGATTGAAAATGTTTATCCTTGATGATGCAGATCCAATTTTGAAATTACGACACGAAACAAAAATCATGCGTATTTCGAATAGTATTGTTAGAACCCAACGTATTATTTTTTCGGAACAATTCACGGAACGTATTGAAATCCTTGCAGAGAAAATGTTGGAGGAACCTTATGAATTCGATTTTGATGGAGAAGAGGAAGACGAAGAAGATTTTGACGAGGAAGAAAACTTGGAGGTAGATGCAGAAGAGGATTTTGAGGAGGAGGAATTAGAAGGCGATGAAGAAAACGGTACAAAATAATTAAATAAAGAGTGAAATGGGATTAATGAAAGTGTTTTCGGGAAGTGAGATTTTAGCAATGGCTTTACAAGAAAAAATTGAAGCGATTGGCGTCGATGTAGTAGTGAAAAATAATATACAATCGGCTCGATTGGGAGGATTTGGAAATTCAGATTTAGCGGTTGAATTGTTTGTTCAGGAAACTGAGTTTGCAAAAGTAAATCCTGTTATTGAAGAATTCAGAATGAGTATTTAAATTTATATATTTGCTATTCAAATACCTCTATAAGATGGACATAGCTGCAAAAAAAATAGAATTGATGGATTGGTTACTTCATATTAATGATGAAAGTAAACTAAAAAAAATAATTGCGTTTAAATCTGTTTTAGACCAAGAAGTTGTTGCGCATACCATAAGTGGTTACCCAGTTGATAAGGAAGAATACGTTGCTATGGTAAAAGAGGCTGATGAACGAATTTCATCGGGAGAATATACAACGATTGAAGATTTAGAAAAAGAAATCGAGAAGTGGTAATGTGCAGAAGCCAATTACCATACTTTGGGATACTGAAGGGAAAGCCGATTTAAAACTACTATTTGAATTTATTAAATTAAAATCTCCTCAAGGAGCTAGGAACGTTATCAGAGATATTGTACTTCAAAGTAAAAACATTCATTTTGTTGAGCAATATCAAGTAGATGAATTCTTAGGAGAACCATTCAGAAGAATGATTGTTCGAGATTATAAAATTCATTCTGAAACTGAAATTCGTATCCTTCAAATTTTTGACACTCGTCAGAATTCAATCAACTTGAAAAAGTAATTTGTGAATCCGCAGTAATTGAAATTACTACTTTTAAAAAATAATAATGAAATATAAAATGTTGGTTTTAGACTTGGATGACACTTTGTTAACCGATGACCATACCATTTCAGAAGAGAATGCAGCAATGTTGTTTAAGGCCCAGGAATTAGGAGTTTATGTTATTCTGGCTTCCGGAAGACCAACGCCAGCAATGATTGTTTACGCCAAAGAATTACAATTGGATAATTCGTATATGATATCGTATAATGGAGCTGTTATTACTGATTTAAAAGAAGATAAAGTCATTTTTGAGCAAACGTTAACTCAAGGGCAAATCCATGAATTGTATGATTACAGTTTAAAAAGTAAGACACACATTATTACTTACGTTAATGGGAAAATTGTAAGTGAAACGGATTCTGAATATATTGAAATCGAAAAAAATATTACGGGTTTAGAACACAATAAAGTGGTAAGTTTTAAAGAAGAAGTTCAGTCTTCAGCTGTCAAATGTATTTTGTTAGAAGAGCCAACTTACTTAAAAGAAGTAGAAAAAGACTTGAAAGCCGCAATGCCGCATCTAAGTGTGAGTATGTCAAAGCCATTTTTTCTTGAAGTAGCGCAAAACGGAATTGATAAAGGAGCCAGTATCAAATTTTTAGCCGAGAAACTAAATATTCTTCAAAGTGAGATTATTGCTGTAGGAAATGCAGGAAATGATTTAACCATGATTGAATATGCCGGATTGGGCGTTTGGGTTGATAATGTAGATCCTGAATTGAGAGATAAAGGAGATGTTATTGTAGCTTCTAATAATAATCATGGCGTGGCTGAGGTGGTGCGACGATTTATTTTGAATTAAATCGTAAAGCAAAAAATAATAATTTATCATCCGATACGAAGATCTTAAACGATTCTGAGTGTCGGATTTAGTTTTTAATAAAATTGTTGTCGTCTAAAAATTAATAGATTTTAGTTTGTAAATTTGCGCACTCAATTTTTTGACAACGATTTCATTAATTGAGTTATAATATGGAAAATAGAAAAAAAGTAGCCTTTTATACCTTAGGCTGTAAACTAAACTTCTCAGAAACTTCTACAATTGCCCGCAACTTACAAGACGAAGGATTTGACCGCGTAGATTTTGAAGAAGTAGCTGATATGTATGTGATTAATACGTGTTCGGTTACTGAAAATGCGGATAAACAGTTCAAACAAGTCGTGCGAAAAGCAATGAAATTGAATGACAAAGCATTTGTTGCGGCGGTGGGTTGTTATGCGCAATTGAAACCGGAAGAATTAGCGAGTGTAGATGGAGTGGATTTAGTGCTTGGTGCTACCGAAAAATTTAAATTGGCAGATTATATCAACGATTTGTCGAAAAATGATTTTGGCGAAGTGCACTCCTGCGAAATTGCCGAAGCTGATTTTTATGTGGGAAGTTACTCAATAGGAGACAGAACGCGTGCGTTCTTAAAAGTTCAGGATGGTTGCGATTATAAATGTACGTATTGCACCATTCCGTTAGCAAGAGGAATTTCGAGAAGTGATGAATTGGAAAATGTGTTGAAAAATGCTGCAGAGATTTCAAAACAAAACATCAAAGAAATTGTTCTTACCGGAGTAAATATTGGGGATTACGGAAAAGGAGAATTTGGAAATAAAAAACACGAGCATACTTTTTTAGAATTGGTTCAGGAATTAGACAAAGTAGAAGGAATTGAAAGATTGCGAATTTCATCTATTGAACCCAATTTATTGAAAAATGAGACGATAGAATTTGTATCAAAAAGTAGAACTTTTGTCCCGCATTTTCACATTCCGTTGCAATCTGGAAGCAATGATATTTTGAAATTAATGAAACGTCGTTACCAACGTGAAGTATATACCGAAAGAGTAAATAAAATTCGGGAAGTAATGCCACACGCTTGTATTGGCGTAGATGTAATTGTAGGTTTTCCGGGTGAAACAGACGAGCATTTTTTAGAAACCTACCATTTCTTGAATGAAATGAATATTTCGTATTTACACGTTTTCACGTATTCGGAACGGGATAATACCGAAGCAGCTGCAATGGAAGGAGTTGTTCCTGCTAATGTTCGTGCCAAACGCAGCAAAATGTTACGTGGGTTGTCCGTAAAAAAACGTCGTGCTTTTTACGAAAGCCAATTGGGAAGTAATAGAACTGTTTTGTTCGAAAGTGAAAATAAAGAAGGGTATATTCACGGTTTTACTGAAAATTACGTAAAAGTAAAAACACCTTGGAATCCAGAATTAGTCAATACGTTGCATGACATTAATTTGACTAAAATTGATGAAGATGGAAGTGTACGAATGGATTTTGTTACGAGTATGGTTTAGTTTTTAAACATATAAGTCATGTAAGCAAAAGATTAAAAAACCATTAAGGGATTAAGTTCATTAAGTTTTACGCTTAATTTTCTTAATCCCTTAATGGTTTTTATAGTACTTATCGTCCATTCGACTTTAAGACTTTTGACTTTCGACTACTTTTAAGGATTCGTAGACCAAATACTACTGTTTTTGATAAATACGCGTCGGTTTAGTTTGAGTTGGGCGATGATTAATTCGGCCATATCTTCTGCTTGCATTACAGTTTCTGGATTACCGTCTGTCAATTTTAATTCTTTGGCCATGTCAGTCGCAACAGTACTCGGCGTTAATGCTGTTACACGAATATTATGCTTTCGAACTTCCTGCATCAGTGATTCCGTTAATCCTAAAACGGCAAATTTAGAAGCGCTATAGGCACTGGTTAAAGCATTTCCGCTTAAACCGGCTGTTGAAGAAATGTTGATGATATCACCTGTTTGTCTTTCGATCATATTTGGCAAAACAGCACGGGTTACATAATAGGTTCCCATAAGGTTTACCTGAATGATGCGTTCCCAATCCGTTGGTTCTAATTCTAAGAATTTTCCAAAAGCGGCTATTCCGGCATTGTTGATTAAAATATCAATGGTTCCAAATTCAGCTAAGGCTTTATCTACTGCACTGTTTACCGAATTGATATCACCAATATCAGCAGTAATTGCCAGTGCTTTTACACGTAAAGAACGTGCTTTGATGGCAACACTTTCTATTTCATCTTTTGTTCGCGCCACTAAAATTACATTTACACCTTCTTTAGCTAATGCCAAAGCAATTGCTTTTCCAATTCCTTTTCCTGCGCCGGTGATTAGGGCATTTTTATTTTTTAAATCTGTCATTTTTTGCTTTGTTTTTGTTCAGAAACAAAGTTAAGATATTTATTTTTTGGAAGCCTTTTTAAATTTTTCAATTCCCTCCGCTTTTAATTTTTGTAAACTCATTTCTAAGTCTGTTTTCGTTATACCACCCTCCATCATTTTTGCTGTACTATCATAAAATGATTTTTTAAGTATTACTCTTTCAGCCTCAATAGCATCAAAATATTTTTTCAAATCAGCTGTTGGTTCAAAGTAATATATAAATTGTGCTGGAATATTCTGCAAATATTCATATAATATGTTTTTACAACCAACCTGTTTAAGGAATTCGTTGCAATTTTGATGTTTAGTTGAGTTAGTTAATTGAATTTTGTAAATAGAAGAATCCAATTTTTCACCATATCTGTAATAAACACCTGCTAAAAAGGAATAAATCTGCTCATTCGTTTCAAATTTGTTATTTAAGAGTTCATCTTTTTCGCCATAAAAACTATTCATTTTTTTTGAAATTTCTTGGGAATACATTTCACAGTGATTCGATTTTTGAAAAATTGTTTCAACAGTAATATTTAATTCAGTTTTAATATATAAACTCAAATAATTTACTAGTGGTTTTTCAAAAGGATAGTATCTGTCAACTTGCTTTTCTCTTTTTACAGCATAAAAACGCCCCATATAATCACTTAATGTTCCCAGTACGAAATAAACAGGATCTATTGAAACAATATGTATTTTACTTGCTGAAATAGGATTGTTTACTTTTTTATCTGTTTGAGAAAAAGTAGATTGGACTATTGTAAGAAAAGCTATTATTAAAAAAATTAGTTTCATTTTATCATTTTTAGTTTTTTTGACAATAACTTCTCAATATAACTCACTTTGAGTGCGAATTGTATTGAGAAGTTTATGCAGTGTATCTTTATACACAACATTTGCAGATTGGAATAACTTAACTCGGGTTAAAATAATTATTTCACAGTTTCTACCAAACGGACAAACTCTGCTTTATAACCGTCTTCGTCATTCGACAATCCTTCTTTTGCCAGTTTTTTAATTTCTTCAGAAGATTTATTAGATACCAGTTTTGAATCTCTTAATTTCAACCCAAACCAAGCTACAGCGGAACTAAATTTAAAATCATCGGACGAATTTTTCAACGGAATTGATTTGTTTTCAATAGCCTTTACCATTTCGATACTTTTTTCACCATCAGGTTTTTTATATCGGAGTTTTATGGTTGCAAGCTCTTCACTATAATTACTTTCGTTTGGATAAACTTTTGTGTATTTTAAATCAGGTTGATTGTTAATAAATTTATTTTCCAAACCAGTTGGAATCACTTCGTACAAAGCAGTTACTGTATGGCCGCTACCTAGTTCTCCTACATCAATGGTATCGTTTGTAAAATCTTCAGGGCGCAATTTTCTGTTTTCGTAGCCAATTAAGCGGTACGCCTGAACATGTTTTGGATTGAATTCAATTTGGATTTTCACGTCTTTTGCGATAGCAAACATTGAACCTTTGAATTCTTTACCTAAGAAACGATTGGCTTCTTGAATATTGTCAATATAAGCATAATTTCCATTGCCTTTGTCGGCTAAGGTTTCCATTTTGCTGTCTTTGTAATTGCCCATTCCATAGCCCAAACAAGTCAAGAAAACACCTGATTTTCTTTTTTCTTCAATCAAGGTTTGCATGTCGGTATTGGAAGATGCGCCCACGTTAAAATCGCCGTCAGTAGCCAAGATTACTCTGTTATTTCCTCCTTTGACGAAATTCTCTTGAGCTAATTTATAAGCCAATTCTATTCCAGCTCCACCAGCTGTGCTTCCGCCAGCATTGAGTTTTTCCAACGCATCAATTATGGTTTGCTTTTCATCTCCAGATGTTGGAGATAAAACCATTCCTGCTGCACCAGCATAAACCACAATGGCTACTTTGTCTTTTTTTCGGAGTTCGTTTACTAAAATTTTCAGTGATTGTTTCAGTAAAGGCAATTTGTTGGGATCACTCATCGAACCTGAAACATCAATCAAGAAAACCAAGTTGGAAGCTGGCAGATTATCCGTTGGAATATTTTTGCCTTGCAAACCAATTTTTAGCAATTGGTGTTTTTGATTCCAAGGACAATCACTATATTCCGTAGTAATCGAAAACGGATTTTGGTCTTGTGGTTGTGGATTTTTGTACTTGAAAAAATTGACCATTTCTTCGACTCTCACGGCATCTTTCGGAACGGTTTGTCCGTTGTTGATAAAGCGTCGTACGTTGGTATAAGAAGCGTTGTCAACATCAATCGAGAAAGTGGAAAGTGGTGCTGATTTTGGACTTTCGAATTGATTTTCTACAAAATTTTCATAGTCTTCTTGTAAAACTTCGATAGATTTTGGTGGAACTACTATTTGTTCTTCCTTTTTATTTTTGTTCAATTTTTTGAGTCTTTTTTCTAGTTCTTTTTTGGAAAGATTTTGATAAGTTCCGTTTTTTGTGGTTATCATGATGACACCATTTGATGCTCTACTTCCGTATAAAGAAGTTGCTGCTATGTCCTTAAGGACGTTTATAGTTTTAACGTTTTCAGGTTTTAACTGTTTAAAATCATTAGGATTCACAGGAACACCATCAATAATGTATAAAGGCTCGTTTAATGGTGTAATGGATGCCTTTCCA
>NZ_JBWJVK010000050.1:0-13271 GCF_056428945.1 Flavobacterium sp. GNP010
CTTCATGTTTTTCCATTAGGATACTTATTGTGTATCGCTATTTCAGGACGGGACAGTTTTCAAATAAAAAAAGGCTTATAAAGAGTATCAATCTTTATAAACCCTTTTGGAAAAATGAAATAAAAATTACATTTTAAATATATTTTTATACCACGGTTTTTTTTCTACGGCCACGCCATATCCATACCCGTACCCATACCCTTTAGTTGAATCGGTATCGTTAAGCAACAAGCACATATTGGGTAATTTTTGCTCCTTGTATAACGTATTCGGAATGTTTAACATGCGCTTTTCTAAGAAATTAGCACGAGCTACGTAAATAAAACAGTCTGCATGTTTAGCAATCAATAACGTGTCAGTTACCAAACTAACTGGTGCGGTGTCGACAATAATGTAATCGTATTTATTTTTTAAATCCTCAAAAAGAGTATCTACTTTTTTATTCATCAACAATTCCGCTGGATTGGGCGGAATTATCCCCGCAGGAAGCACATTAAAATCTTCAAATCCAGGATATTTCACAATTAGACTTTCTACATTAATGTCCTTCGAAGAGAGATAATTGGTTACTCCAACATCCGGCAAGGTTAAATAATCATCCAATCTAGGATTTCTAATATCCATACCAATTAACAATACTTTTTTTCCAGATAAAGCAAAAGTAGCAGCCAAATTAACCGAGACAAAGGTCTTTCCTTCTTTAGGAAAAGTAGAGGTCAGAAAAATAGTTTTCGCCTGACCCTCTGGCACTTTACTAAGCATAAATTCTAAATTCGTGCGGATAATACGTAAGGCCTCCGCAGAACTGGTGCGACTCTCCGCTTTAATCAGCTCTGATGGAGATTCTGAGGTAGGAACATCCCCAATAAATGGGATCAATGACTTTCCTTCCAGATCCAAACGACTCTTAATTTTAGTATCCAGCAAGTCGATCAAATATATAATTCCAAAAGGAATCAATAGTCCAATAAGCAAGGCTGCTAGGTAAATAATGCTCTTTTTTGGAGAAACCGGAAGCTCTGATCCTTTTGCCTCATCAACAACACGAGCAATAGCCTCTGTCGCTGCCATAGCAATGGCTGTTTCTTCTCTTTTTTGTAATAAATATAAGTACAACTCTTCCTTCACTTTTTGCTGCCTTGCAATGACGCGAAACTGGCGTTCTTGTACCGGAATTTTACCAATTTTACTATTTAATAGTCCTTCTTGGCCGTTCAAATCTCTTTTCTGGATTTGCAGGTTGGACTTCATTCGAGTCAAACTAGCCGATACATTAGACTTTAAAGACTCGATTTGTGAGTCTAGTTTAATAACCGAGGGATTTGACTCTGTAGCCGATTTTAAAATTCTATTGCGGTCCAATACCAATTTGTTGTATTCACCAATCAACTCAGTAGCGTCACCACTGATGATGTTATTGGGTAACAAATCAGCCTTTTTGCTTTTTTTCATAAAATCAAGCATAGAACCGATCATGTTCAACTGTATATCAGCCTCCACTCCCTTTTTATCGTATTCACTAGAACCTTCTATAAAAAGCTTGGCTTCTGTTTCGATATCCGTCAACTGGTTGGAGTTTTTAAAATCTTGCACATTTTGCTCTACTCCATCAAGTTCTTCTGTAATTAACGCCAAACGATTGGCAATAAAACGAGAGGTGTTCTCCGAGATGAAATTTTTATCTGCTGCAGCGTCCTCGTTGTAATTTTTAACCAAATTATTTAAGAAATCCTCCGCTTTTTCCACCACAGGATCTACCAGAGAAAGTTCTACCACACTACTAGTCTTGCTTAACGGATTCACAGTCAATCGAGATTTGTAGCTGTTTACTACTTTTTCCAGAGGCGTAATGACAATCTGAATCGTTGTCGCCGATTCTCCATGAGATAACGGATGTACTAATGATTTGTTAATCACAAAAACCCCTAACTTGGAGGGTATTGATTCTCCATAACGGTAGGATACTTTAGGAGCAAGTAACATTTTTTTCTCCGCTTCCTCTAGCAATTCAAAGGAATTGGGTGCAATCGCCTTAAATTCAAAGGCAGCAGTCCTATCTTCAAAATCTTTACTTTTATTTAAAAAAGTAACGATGATGGGTGTGTTTTTATACAAATCACTGCTGATAATTTTACCTTGCGACACTATCGTAACATCACCATTCATCTTCCGCAGGGTGATTTCTACCAGCGTGCGTGACTTTAAAATCTCAATTTCATTATCTAAATTGCTTTTTACACCCCCAATACCCATATCTGCAAATGCAGACAATTCTGAGGACAGTCCGCCTTTTTTTTCATCTTTAACCAGTATTGTGGTGGCCGCTTTATATTGGGGTGCGGTGTACCTTAAATACACGTACGCTATTGACAAACTGATCATTATACCCAACAAAAACCACCTCCAATGTGCGGCATATTGATCTACGATTGCTCTAAAGTTAAAATCCTGTTCTGAATTTTCGTTTAACATATTATTTTCCATAAAATTGATTTATTTGGAAGAGGTAATAATTAGTGTAATTAATGTAATTAGGAGGGAGGAAACAGAAATAATCACCCCTGTGTTCGGACCCACTGCTGCCCCGTTGATTCGACTTTTATTAGGCTCTACATATACAACGTCATTTTGAGCCAAATAATAAAAAGGAGAATTTATAAAATTAGCATTGGTAATATCAACTCTATTAAAAGATTTTACCCCATTGGTTTCTCTTATAATCAGTATGTTGTTTCTTATACCATAAATGGTCAAATCTCCTGCTAAAGAAAGTGCCTCAATTAAAGTGATGCGCTCTGAATTTACAGGATACGATCCCGGAGCCGTTACTTCTCCTTGTATGGATATTTTAAAATTGGCGATACGGAGGTTGATGATTGGATTTTTAATATAGGTCGCAATTTTAGAATGTAATAGTTGCATTACCTCAGTTCGGGTAAGCCCACTCACTTTTAACTTTCCAATAATGGGAAATTCAATATTCCCATTCGCATCTACTAAATACAATTGCATGGTCATTTGACCTCCAGCGATTTTAAGGTCTGTGGTTTGTTGTGTAATAACCGAACTCAAGTTAAAAGGGGCTGCAATTTCAGGATCCTCTGCCGATACTATAATAGACAACAAATCATCTGGCTGTAATTTAATTTCATAAGAACTCCCTTTTTCTTGACTCTGCAAACTATCAATGCTTTGATAGTAAACAATATCTTTTTTAGAGGCACATGAAAAAAATAAGAATAGAAAAAATAACGGAGCTATTTTTTCTACAGAAAGAAAATATTTCATAAATACTATTTTATTTTTATTGGAAGAACTTGTCTAAAATTTAATTTTTAAGACTGCAAATATAGGCAATACAGCCTTATTACAAGTAAAAAAATCACGTTTGCAATTTTTTATTAATTCAAATTTATTAACTAATTTATTCAAAAAAATATTTCAATTCGATCGCTTGAAATTCAATGTCTTGTGAGTTTTTTCACGTTTTTTAAACGTATACACAAAGGCATAATTTTATGTACCAATCAGTTTTACAATCACATTTCTAATTCGGGCACGCGCTTCATCATCTAAATTAGAACCAGATGGCAGACACAAACCATTTTCAAAAAGCGTCTCAGCTATTGTAGTACCATAATACGAATACTGCTGAAAAATAGGCTGTAAATGCATCGGTTTCCATAACGGTCTTGATTCTATATTTTCAGCCTCTAATGCCAATCGCAACGTCTCGCGAGTTAACCCATTCACTACAAGCGGATCTACCACAATAGCACTCAACCAATAATTAGCAAAATAATCGGCATTAGGCACTGTAAAAACCGAAATACCGTCATACTTCTGAAATAAATCAGCATAAAAATCATGCATGGCTCTGCGTTTTTTCACATGAGAATCCAGTACTTCCATTTGCCCGCGACCTATTCCGGCACAAATATTACTCATGCGGTAGTTGTACCCTATGGCACTGTGCTGATAATGTGGCGCATCATCCCTAGATTGGGTCGCATAGAAAAGGGCTTTTTGCTTTAATGCTGCAGTAGGAGTCACTATAGCCCCACCACCAGAAGTAGTAATGATTTTGTTCCCGTTAAAAGACAACACCCCAATATCCCCAAAAGTACCGCACTTTTGTCCTTTGTAGGAACTCCCCAAAGCCTCGGCACTGTCCTCCAGAATTGGGATTTGGTAGGCATCGGCTACTGCTCGGACTGCCTCAATTTGATAAGGAACCCCATACAAATGAACGGCGATTATTGCTTTTGGTTTTTTGCCTTTGGCTATTTCACTTACTATGGCTTGCTCTAAAGCTACGGGACATAAGTTCCAGGTTTGTAATTCACTATCAATAAAAACGGGTATAGCGCCTTGATACAAAATAGGATTTGCTGATGCCGAAAACGTCATGCTTTGGCACAATACCACGTCCCCTGCTTGTACCCCTAACAAAACCAATCCTAAATGAATAGCCGCTGTACCGGAACTTAATGCTCCAACAGCAGCATCGTGCCCTAAATAAAATTCCAAATCTTGTTCTAAACCGTTTACATTGGGCCCTAAGGGTGCTACCCAGTTGGTATCAAAAGCCTCGTTTACATAGTTTTGCTCGTTTCCGCCCATGTGGGGTGAGGAAAGCCATATTTTTTGATTGTTCATGGTATGTATCTCAATAATGTTTTGTGAATAATTTTAAGGTCTCCGAGTAATGTATGGTTGTAATAGTATTGTAGATTGAGTTTTACCTTATCCGGAAAAATAACGATATCATTGTATTCCTGTGGATTTTTTTGTTGTTTTAAAAGTGCTTCTTCGTCAAAATATTTTAACGATGCCTCACTTGTTAAGCCGGGCTTTAATTGTAAAATGAGTCTCTCTTCCCCTTTCAAGTTGTTGTAATATCCCGACACATCGGGTCGTGGACCCACAAAACTCATGTCGCCAATCAGGATGTTAAATAATTGAGGTAGTTCATCCAGCTTGCTTTTTCTTAAAAAGTTACCCCACTTTGATATGGACTTACTGCCATCAAGCATTGATTTTATTTTAAAAATCCTGAATTTTTTTCCGTTTTGACCAATTCGATTTTGAGTAAAAATACCAAAGTAGCGGGTATCTATTGAGGCTGTAAGTAAAACTATCAAAATGAGCCAACACAAAAAAATAACTCCCGTTAGAGAAAAAATAAAATCAAAGATTCGTTTATTCACTTTTTCCGTCTAAGTTGTAATCCTTTGTTTTGACATATAATATTCTAAACAAAGTGTTGGATATTTTTTACTTTTCATTTCATTTAAAACTAAATCTACATCATGAAGAAATGATTTTAAAATTACACTTTTGGTTTCAGTGTTAATCTGTAAATAACAAGATTGATTTAAATATTGTCTATTTTGACCAATACTACCTGTGTTGTAGAGCATTTTATTCCCTACTTTTCTATAAAATTGTTGGTGTGAATGTCCAATTATAAAATCATTATTAATCTCTAAATTATGCAATGGTGTATCAGCAAAAATGTATGAATCATTTATTGTATGTTGTATCGTGAAATTATCAAAAATAAGTTTATCTTCATATTTTATCAAATCTTTGGTTAAATTCAAATCAAAATCAGAATAACATTTTTGAAAAAAAGTTTTTGCAATAATATTAGTACCACCGTAAATGCCATCGATATAAAATCTCTCATGATTTCCTTTAATCATTTTACATTTTGTTTCAGATTTTAAATAAGTTATACAATCATTAGACCAAGGTCCGTAATTTACAACATCACCATGTGAAACAAATAAGTCTGTAGCATCTTTCTCTATTTTAAAAAGTTTCTCTAGAGCAATCAAATTACCATGAACATCGCCAAATACAGTTATAATCATAATAGCATCATTTTAATTCCTTCTGAAAATTTTACTTTAGGCTGCCAATTTAATTCTTTTACAACTTTATCAATGTTAAAGTAGAATGATAATCCTGTTTCAACACCTGTAAATTCTATTGCGCAAGAAATATGACTTTGTATTTCTTCGCAAACTTCCAAATTTGAGTACGAAATACCTGTCGCTCCCACAACGGTTATATTGTTTTCATGTAATGCACTTGCAAAACACAAATCTACTGCATCGTCTATAAAAATATAATCTTGTTTACGCTCACCATTTCCAAACAGCACAATTTTCTTTTCTCTAGCCTTGGAAATCATTTGCGGCAGAAATGAATTATTAGAAATACCCGAACCATAAACGTAAGTCATCCTGATAATAGAATAATGTTTCATTGAAGAAACAACAAATTCTCCAGCTAATTTGGACAAGCCATAAAGTCCAGGAGATTTATAAGCTGAATTTTCATTTAAAATTTCATCATTTGAACCATATACATTTGTGCTTGATAAATAAATAAATTTAGCATTTGGAAATACTTTACAAAGCTGAATTAATTCTTCATTAATTCGAACTAAGTTTTGGTGTGATGTAGAATAATTTCCCGATAAAAAGTAAATATAATTTGGGTCGATAGATAGCGCGAATACTTCTTTTAAAGTTACAATCGTAGCATTTTTATTAATTGATTCATGGTTGCTATTGTAGACAGCGACAACCTCTTGATTATTTTCAATAAGTTTATTGACCAAACTACTACCTACAAAACCGTTTGCGCCTACTACAATTGAAAGTTCCATTTAATTATTTACTTAAATTAAAATTATAAAATGTTGCTGTTGGATTTTCTAATACATCCTCTGTGTTTAATTGGTTAAAATGATTTTCTTCAATAAAAATATCAGACCAAGTTCTAAAAATCATTCCATTTTTAAGAGTTGGAGCAATAATTTCTTCATCAAACAAAAAATATTTTAACAATGCTTCTACCTCATTAAACCCAAAAAAATGTCTTAAAGGAGTAGTACCACTAAAACGTCCATTTATTTCAAAAATAACTGGTTCACCATTAAGAATTCTAAACTGAAAATTTGCCGGACCGTCAGGATTTAATTTTTCTGCAATTTTTGTTATAACTGCATCGTATTTGGTAGAATTCTCATCTCGATAAGCTCTGTAAGTATTGCCATCTCTCAAATCTCTTCTTAATGTCGTTATTGCTTTACATTTACCATCCACAACAATGCAACCTGAGGTAAACTCGCCTAAATTGTCAGATAAAAATTGTTGTACGACCAAATTACTATTTTCATCGTAGATATCTAAGAGTTCTTCTAAATTGTGGATTTTTATCAATCCCATAGAGCGTGCACCATCAATGGGCTTTGCAAAAAGCGGAAATCCTATTTCATTTTGCAGTTCTAATAAATGTTCTTTATTAGTTGCCATGACTGACTTAGGATATGGGAAGTTATTCTCTTTCAAAAATTTTGCAGTCAAAAATTTATCATTTGCGATTGCAATAATTTCTTTATCACTAACTACAACTTTACAATTGTATTTGTTCAAAAAATAATCTTTTACTTCCGCAAACTTATAAAGTTCTACATCCGTACCTACTAAAATGGCACTAATTTCATGTTCAACTACAATTTTTTCAATGGCAAGGATATAATCTGCATCTGAAGCTTTTGGAATAGTTATCGCATAATCTCCAAGCCAATGACCTGTTGATCTGGAATCTGGATCGGCGGTAAAAATTTTCTTTGGGAAATTTGAAATCTGTAGTAACCTTAAAATTCCTTGTCCTAAAAGTGCGCCTGCACCTGTAACTAATATATTTTTTTTCATAATTTAACTTAACTCTTTTTATTATCAAATCTAGGCATGGTTGCATGAACATCAGAGGAAATATCTGATGATTTAATAATTTTCTTAATTGTTAAAATAATAATTTTTACATCAATATTTAAACTATAATTTTGTACGTACCAAACATCATACTCAAACTTTTGTTCCCAACTGATTGCATTTCTACCATTTACTTGTGCCCACCCGGTAATACCTGGTTTCACAAGATGTCTCTTTCTTTGCTCTATTGAATAGAGAGGCAAATATTCGGGTAAAAGTGGTCGTGGTCCAATTAAACTCATATCTCCTTTTAAAACATTTATTAATTGTGGAATTTCATCTATAGATGTTTTGCGAACAAATCTACCAATTTTTGTTAACCTTTGCGAATCTAACAATAAGTTACCATCGTTATCGCGCTTATCATTCATGGTTTTAAATTTCAAAATTTTAAATAGTCTTTCATTTTTACCGGGACGGATTTGTGTAAAAAAAGGTTTTCCATCATTAGCAATTAGTAAACCAATTGTAACCAATATAAACAATGGGCTCAACAATAAAAGTCCTATGAGAGAGGCAAAAAAATCAAATGTAATTTTAAAGAACGATTTATACATTTATTTTAACTTTAATAAGATTATAAGATCTGTCTATCAGATATTCCTTTTGCAATAAACTCCACGCATTTTCTTTCATTTTAGTATAATTATCTTCATCAGAAAGTATTTTTTCGATGGTAATTTGCATTGTTGTTTGATCACCCGAAATCACTTTGAAACCACAATTGTTACTCTCTATAACATTTCCAATATCTGTATTAGAATCCGTGGCAGCTATAATTGGCATTCTCATTTCTAAATAAGATAATAATCGTGATGGAAAATTAGGAATGGTAAAATCTTTATGCAAGAAAATTAAACCTACATCGCATGCTTTAAGTAATAAATCATAATCTTGCTTAGGCAATCCTGAAAGCAACATAGCATTTATAGGTTTATTCTTTTGAAACCATTTTTCTACTCTGTTGTATTCGGTACCTGTGCCGACTATTAAAAAAAAAACAGCTTCATTGGTAGTTCCTGCAATAGTATCTAACAAAAAATCGATGCCTTGTGGCTTACCTAAATTCCCCCCATATACAAATATTTTTTTATCCGATGGCAGATTATATTTTACTTTTATGGCTTCTTTTTGTTCTGGAGTTTGATTAAAAATAAAAGGCTCAATAGAATTGGGATTGATTTCTACCTTCTCAGCATTAATGCTTGGATTATGTTTTATAATAAATTTTTTATTTGCCTCAGACATGCAACCTATGGTATCTGAAATAGAGTATAACTTGCGCTCTTTTTTTAAAAAAATTTTGTGCAAAACACCGTTTTCTTTCATCATTTTCATATCAATCGCATTCTGAGGAAAGATATCCTTCAGCAATAAATACGAATAAGCACCATCGCGTTTTTTTATAAACTGAATCACTTTTGCAAAAGTTATTGGTGGTGTAGAATAAACAATTACATCAAATTTTACTTTTGAAAAATGAGACTTTATAGCAGATAAAAATTGATATTCAATGGCTAATGTCCCAAATCCTTTCTCTACAAGATTGGTTTTTTGTAAATTAAAAGTTTTTACATTTAATACTGTTCCTCCATTTTCAATTTGAACTGCCGTATTCTTCTTTTCGCGTCGTTCAACAGGGCAAACAGCATAAACGGAATGGCCTTCTTGGCTGAATTTACGCAGCAGGTCAGTATAAATTCCTCTATCTGAAAAGGAATTGATTTTAACCATCGTTAGAAAAAGTACATTCATATCATTATTCGCTCCAAACGGTTCTTTTGATATAATCCGTATAACTCAAAATAATACGCACCATTTTTTCGGATACATTTGGCATCGAATAATCGGCAACTTTTCTGAAATTACGTTCCTGACCTACTTTTTGATAGTGCAATTGTACCAATCCTTGCATAATACGCTCTGGATTTAAGCCTACCATCATCACCGAAGCTTCTTCCATCGCTTCGGGGCGTTCGTGTGCATAACGAATATTTAAGGCTCTAAAATTTAAAGTTGATGATTCTTCTGAAATAGTACCCGAATCCGATAATACTGCATACGAGCGCATTTGCAACGCATTGTAATCATTAAAACCCATTGGCTTTAAAAATTGTACGTTTTTATGCATTTCAATATTTTTTTTGTCAATCATGTTGCGTGTTCTGGGATGCGTACTCACGATAATGGGATAATTATACTTCTCGGCAATTAAATTCAAACTATCCATTAAACCATGGAAGTTTTTCTCACTGTTGATATTTTCTTCTCTGTGTGAAGAAACGACAAAAAACTTCCCTTCTTCTAAACCCAATCGCTCTAATACATCCGAAGATTCAATTGATGGTAAATAATGATTTAAAACCTCAAACATTGGCGAACCAGTTTTAATAATTCTATCGGCTGGCAAACCTTCTCGTAGCAAATATTCTCTAGCGATGTCACTATACGTTAAATTAATGTCAGACACATGGTCTACAATTTTACGATTGGTTTCTTCGGGAACACGCTGGTCAAAACAACGGTTACCTGCTTCCATATGGAAAATAGGAATGTGTCGTTTTTTGGCTGGGATCGCACAAAGGCAACTGTTCGTATCGCCAAGAACTAAAAAAGCATCTGGTTGTTCAGTTTCCAGCAAAGGATCTATTTTTATCAGTATTTGCCCAACCGTTTCTGTTGCTGTTGCTCCAGCAGCGTTCAAGAAAAAATCTGGTTTGCGAATTCCTAAATCATCAAAAAATATTTGATTTAGTTCATAGTCATAATTTTGTCCTGTATGTACTATAATGTGCTCAATCGCTTCGGAATGGTCTAAAGCGGCCATCACTCTCGATAATCGTATTATTTCTGGACGGGTTCCTACAACCGTCATCACTTTTAATTGTGCTTTCATAAACTTTATTTTTTTTAATCTGTAATCGTTGTTTTATTTCACGCAGATTTAAAAGATTAAAAGGATTTCTTCTATTATTGTATTTGAACTACTTAATTTGCTTTAATTAAATCATATAATTCTTTTAATTGTACTTTCATAATCTTTATTTTTTTGAACTTTTATCGTTGTTTTATTTCACGCAGATTTAAAAGATTAAAAGGATTCTTTTGTGTTGTATTTTACCTATTTAATGTGCTCTAAATAATTCTTTTAATCATGTATTCATAAACTTTATTTTTTTTAATCTGTCATCGTTGTATAATTTCACGCAGATTTAAAAGATTAAAAGGATTTCTTTTGAGTTGTATTTTATCTATTTAATTTGCTGTAATTAATTCATGTAATTATTTACAATTCTTTTTATATTCTCTTTTATGGAGTCAGTATTAAAATTCACCAACAAACCTAATGGTATTGTAGTTAGTTTTAAATAGGTTATGATTTGTTTATAATGAACTTTTGTCAATTCCTCAACAGATTTAAGTTCGATAATAACTTTATTTTCTACTAGAATATCAATTCTGAAGGCAACATCCAAAATTACATCTTCGTAACGAACTGGTAATTCTAATTGTCTTTTATACTCTAAGCCCGCCTTATCCAATTCATAACATAATGCAGCTTCATACACAGACTCAAACAAACCTGGACCTAATTTATTATAAACATTAAAAATACATCCTCTAATTTGATACGTTAATACCTCTTCATCCATTTTCAATCCTTTATTAATAATAATCTTTAAAATTAAAATTTGAAATAATAAAAAACCCTTAATATATATCCAAGAAATATAAAAACCAAAACTTTAAATTATAGAAAAATTCTTTAAATCTTTTAAATCTGCGTGAAATAAAAAAAATCTTTTAGTCTTTTAAATCCGCGTGCAAAATTTTAAACGTTTTCAAAATACGTATCGGGATCATTAGCATCATAAAACTCATTTATCCAGAAAATAGTATACAACTCCTCGTTACCCACATTTTTTATGTTATGCGTATACCATACTGGCATATCTACGTAAGCAGGTTCGTCCCCATTCAAATAAAAATCATGAGTATCTTGAGTCCCTATTTGTCGTAACTGAATTAATGCTTTCCCTTTAATCACTGCAAAACGTTCAATTTTTCTAGTATGAAAATGGTTCCCTCTCGTAATTCCTGGAACCGTTGTAGAGAACGAAACTTGTCCGCCTACATTCAATCGAATTACCTCTACAAACGCACCCCTTGGATCGGTATGCTGTGTGAATTTTACTGGAAAATGATTCGCAATATCCATGTAACAACGAAACGTATTGAATAAATTCACTTCAAACCTGTTATTTAGCGCTGGAATACTACCATTATCTTGATAGTCTTTTTTGTATTTTGCTAACAAGGACAGAATTTGCGAAACCTTAGATTCTGACGTATGTGCCACTAGTACTTCAGCTTTACTTTCCCCTGAACGAATTTCTTTCAAAATTTCGTTTACTAATTCCCCAACGTAAATTAGTTTTAAATCGCCGTCCACATCAATTATGGGCGTTTCGTTTCTGGCCATTTTATGACTAAAAGTAGCTACAACAGAATTATAATTGGGGTGCCCAAAAGGTCCAAAAACATTTGGAATAATTAAACCTGTAAAATGACCTTGCGCTTTTTTTGCCCAATTAGCCAATACTAATCTGGCTTCTTTTTTTGATTGACCGTACAAATTGTCTCGCTCTTCTTGAGTTGAAGATGAAAAAATGACATGTGCCTTACTGTTGATCGCTTCTAGCGCTACTACCAATTTAGTAGCTAAGCCTACATTAGTATCATAAATCACTTGTGGATCATTATGCCTGTTCATGGCTGCCAAATGGACAATCACATCACATTGCGTGACAAAAACATTCAGTTTTGCTGCATCCTCAAAATATTCTTTTTGAAAATCGACTCTTTCAAACTCCTCGGGAAACAGCGCCAAGGTATTGTACAAATGTTTGCCTACAAATCCGGCTTGTCCTGTAATTCCTATTTTTAGCATACTCTAATTCTTGTAAAAAGAAAATCCTTCTTATGTTGTAAAATAATTGATATCAAAACGGTATTCATCCTCAATTTCCCCCAATTCATAATCTGACATCAGTAACAATTTTGAAGAGGGTTCCAAAGCTTGAATGCTCGACACATATCCTGCAGGAACGTGCAATACACCCATATTCTGGGAATTCAGTATAAAATGATGTTGGTCTAAATCTAGCGAAGGACTAACCCAATCATCAATAGCAATAAGAATAATTTTAAAAGACCCTTGTACCACTGAAAACCAACGTTGCTCCACTTTATGACCTTGCCAACCTCTTATAAATTCTGTATGTCTATTTTGAATGGTATACATACGCTTTACTCCAAAGGCATTAAAGTCATTGTTGAACTGTAAAGTCCCACGCTCATCAGTATAACTATTTCCTATGATTACTTGCGGACTCCTTGTCATACTTTCGGATTAAAATACTATTTCTAATTGACCTAATCACTAATTAACGTAAACTCTAAACTAAACACTGAAAA
>NZ_JBWJVK010000051.1:0-13217 GCF_056428945.1 Flavobacterium sp. GNP010
AGTATAACTAAAATAAACAGTTATATTATTCAAGACATTATTTTTATTTTTTAAATACAATATTATTGAATAATACCAAGACTTTGTCATACATGAGTAGTCTACAATAATTGACATTTCTTTTTTATGAATTTGTTGTAATTCGTCATCAAGGAATTTATATATTTTTAAGTGATCATTGTAGCTTATCTTAACCTTCTTTAATTTAATATCTTTATCATCAATAACTAGATCTTTATAACAAAGAGCAATTGACTTTGAAATTTTATTTTTTAAAATTAATTTGTTATACAGATTTAATGATCTCTTTTCGT
This sequence comes from Flavobacterium sp. GNP010, assembly GCF_056428945.1. NCBI lineage: Bacteria > Pseudomonadati > Bacteroidota > Flavobacteriia > Flavobacteriales > Flavobacteriaceae > Flavobacterium > Flavobacterium sp. GNP010. The sequence continues at coordinate 315 of NZ_JBWJVK010000051.1, forward strand.
GATTTTCTGCGCATAAAAACAAATCGATTTCCTTATTTGCTAAGTCATCTATCTGAATTTGTCTGCCATATGTTATTTTCATAATTTATTGAAATAAAGATATTTGATTGACATTTGATAAATCTGTTCCTTTTAAACATTCACTTAAATTCACCTTGTTATATTTTCGAATAGGTAAATCATATAGTATAAAAAATAAATAGGAAAGCTTAAACCTTTGTCTTCTAATTTCGAAATCGAAAAAATCATCATTGGTATCAAGTAAAATAAATGCTCCTTGGGATATTCCTTTTTCAATAAGTTCAATGATGTTATTTGGTATAATTATATCATTATCATCTACTGTAAAAGTACCTTTTGGATCCATTCTAAACTTATGACCAAGTATTTGATCTTTGAAGTATAAACCTATTTTATTTATAATATCAATTATTGTTAACTTATTATTGCCGATAGGAATATTACCAATAACATTTTTAAATCTTGTAGCAGCAGCAAATAGTTCTTTATACTGGGTATTTTTATCTGCACATTGTGCATCAGATTTAAATAAAATCGAATTTGTAATTCCAATCAACCACCTTGGGTTACCATCACAAATTTTTGACAATACCTCAATACCAAAAACAAGTTCATTTGTTTTTCTACTCCTAAAATCAGGCTTATTAACTCCCTTTTTTATCCTGTTTTCATTAATAAATGCGTTTCTATAGTAAACTATTGGTTTTATTTTTCGATGCAAAGTATTTTTTTGCTTATCATCGATGGGGAGGGGATTTGATGTATTTACATTTTTACTCTCCAAAAATTCTTTGAATGAATCATCTTTTTTAATCAACTCCATCATTTGCTTATAGAAGTCACTACCTTGTTCATAACTATTTGATTCACCATTATAAATCTCATTTGATCCAAAATAAGTATCAATGTCAGCTGAAGGATATTTTTTTTCTAATAAAGATTCTATTAATTTTCGTGAGAATTGTTCATGATCTGATACATTCCACATTTTAATTAATTCATAATCATTTCCTGAAGTTGCTCGATAAGCACCCTTTAATGAATTCTCTAAATCTAATGAAAGGATTGGACTTGCACTCAATTTATAAATTATAAATTGCTTTCGGCTTCTTAAGGAGATAAAAAGCTCAGACTGCAGCCATAATGGAGCAAATTCAAGTTCATCAAAGCATAAAGCCCACTTCTTTTTATTTTCAACATTATAAATTCTTTCAAAAATTGGAATTATTGATTCAATTGAAGTTTCAAAAGAAAGGCTAAAATAATCTGGATTTGGTATATGAATAGTAGAATCATAATTAAAAATTAGCTTTTGAATCATTTGATTTACTTCATCAATTCTAAAATTCAAAGCCTCTTTAACGTGTTTTAGTTTTGGAATGACTGAATTTAGTTTCCATGAGTTTATTAGATATTTACATAATTCTAATTCTTTGGTCTCATTATCATTATCTAGTTCAAATTCTATTATATTTAGAAATGTGTCGCACAATGATGTAAATACATTAGTTGCAACCGAAAACCTAGAAACTAATTCATGAAAATTACCAAATTGTTTTAATTGTAAACTATAAGTTTGATTTTTCACATCCCAATAAATATCGGTAGAAATATAAATTGCATAAAAACTAATATCATTTTTTATACTTTCCGAATTTTCGCTCTTCCAAGTATATAAAGCAGGAAGAGTCAACATCTTCATTAATGTAGTTTTACCACATCCTCTTGCTCCTAAAATAACAGTATGATTATTCTGGATTAACTTCCCAAAACTTTCAGACCAAATGAAACTTTCAGCTACTTCTTTTGGAGAGTTGTGTCTTGCGTTATAAGTCGGGAATATTGTTTCAGTTTTCATTATTCTAAACCTTTTAGATTATATATTACTTTTGGTCCTTTCCAAAGGTGTACATCTGTTTTGTAGGTATTTGATTCAAGTAAATCTAGTAATCTTTTTGAATCATCCGGTATTAAATTGTTTAAATCGGGTGTTTTTTCAGAAACTTCATTCCAGGTCAATTTTATTTTATCTTTTAATGCGATTTCAATATCAGCAAATATTTGCTCGACTGTTCTTTCGTTACCAAAACCTGATATAGGAGCAAATGCACTTTCATCAAAATTCATTTTCCAACCTTCGTTTGGTAAATACGTCCAGGTTGAAATTTCGCCTTTACATTTTTGTTTATCCTTTGATAATTCCACGATATGAAAAGCATTGCGATATCCTGTAAAAGAAAGATTTGTAAAGGCTGAAAAACTTCCAGATGAAAATAAAGCTAATTTGTAATTTCCATGATATTTAATACTTGGATCATGTTTATGACCATATATAAATAAATCAAAATTATTTTTACCTAAAAGATCTAAAAGATCTTCGCCGTTTACAATTTTATCATCTTCTCCTAAATTTTTTCTAGGATGTGCAATAGGAGGATGATGGCTCATAGCTATTTTTATTTTATCATCATTATGAATTTTTAAGTAAGAATCTATATATTCCATAGCATCTGAGCTAATTTCTCCATTATGTGATGATTCTTTATTATAATGAAAATGAGAGCTATTAATGACTAAAACTCTTGATAACTCATTCTCTATGAACGCACATCCTTTTGACCAAAAAGTATCTCTGGTAGCTTCATCTGCAATAGGGAAACCTTTCTTTATACCTTTAGCGTTTTTTAAACTATAATTTGAAATAGTTTGATATACATCTACATCATGATTTCCCACCGTTGCAATAATATCTTTTGCTCTTAGTTTTTGACTAATTTCAATTGAGAAATCCCAACCCGAAATAAAACCCTGAGTATTAGATTTGTCTGTAAAATCTCCTGGACATAACGTTATATCAACTGTTAGTCCTTCATTTTCAATCAGATGTAATAAGCTCTCGACTGGATGATCAGAAGACGGTGATCTTAATTTATCCGTTAATAAATAAGAACTATGCGGTGAGCTAAGAGTTGAAGGATGGCAATGTAAATCACTAATAATAGCAATTTTTATTTTCTTTACAGTCATATATTTATAGTCTTGTATTGTAAATTATTAACTCATTAAATATTCCTCTGGTTTTATTTCGCCCACCAACTTGACTATTTCTAGATAATTTTTTTATTTTACCGATATTACTATATAAATTTGATATCGAAATATGAGAAGCATTTGTTAGAATAAAAAAAGCTTCGCGTTCAATTATATTTTCAATGTATGTTTTCAATCTTTCCTGATCTTTCCAAGAAAATAATTTCTGATTGTACTCAATGAAACCATTATTTTCATGTGCAACTGTATATGGTGGGTCTATAAATACTAAATCTCCTTTTTTGATATTATCAAGATTTTCTTCAAAACTTTGATTTTTTATTGTTACGTTTTTAAGCTTTAAGCTTATATTCAATAATAATTCTTCATTAATGAAATTAGCTTTTTCTTGCTTACCATATGGCACATTATAAATACCTTTGCTATTTACTCTAAATATTCCATTAAAAGAAGTTTTGTTTAAATATATAAACCGAGAAGCTCTTTTTTCTTTTATTCTTGGGTTTTCATTCCTGATTTTATAGTAATCATCGGAAGTGTTTTTTAATTTCTTTAAATATTTGATAACTTCAAGAGGATTATCTCTTAACTGAATATAGGTATTTATCAGATCTTCATTAGTGTCTGATAAATAATGCTTTCGATTTATGTTTTCGTCTAAATTAACTAAATGGAAAAATACAGAACCAGCTCCAAGAAAAGGTTCGTGATAGTTATTAAATGATTTAGGTAAAAAATCATTTATGTGTTTTTTTACAAACCATCTTTTAGATCCTGTCCATCTCAAAAAAGGAGTTACATTGCATTTATCTATTTCTATTTTAATCATTGTTTATTGATTTATACCAAGAATAAAAAGCTTTTGGATTATTGATTTATACTATTATTCTCTCTATTTTCTCCATCAACATTTGAAATCGTTCTTCTCTAATTAACGGATGGATGTGCATGGCTAAAATTTCGTTAGCTTGTGGATGTTTTTTAATGGCTTTAAGTTCTTGCTTGATGTATTGTTTCAAGTCATCTTCACTCGCTAGTATTTCTTCCACTATTGTTGTTCTATTGTCGATGAGATAGATGATATCTTCGTAGTCGTGGCTTCCGTAAAAGTCATTTTGTCCCCGATCTTTAAATGCCTCTATTTTAGTAGCCAGAAAATAAGGAGATGGTAATACGTTGATCTTAATTCCTTCTGACAATTCTATTTGTTGTAAGTATTTGAATCCCGGCTTGTACCATTTATTAGATATTCCAATACTACTATCGTCTGCAGGCATTATGTCTATGGCAATATTTTCAAACTGATACGAACATATGGATTGTCCTTGAGGATCTGGATAGAAATTAAGTTCAGCTAATCGTTCTTGCATTTGTGTCCATTCATAATAATTAGCTAAATTAATAGTCATGTCTATGTCAGAAGTGGGACGAATTTCCTCAGCAGCTGGATCATCAGTATATAAGCTAATCACCGCTCCTCCAATGAATACCATTTTTTCATTTAATTCCTTTAAGCCTTTTGCCACTTGAGCTACTAATGCTAGATTGATTATTTTATTATACATGGAGTATTCTTTTTTCTAATTCTCGTTTTGCCATTTCTTTTTCTCTGACTCTTCCCACTCTAATAGCATCCACTAAAGTTAATAATTCGTATAAATCAGTGTCTTTTAATGAAGCTTCTACGACTGAGGAGTATAAAGGTTCTATAGCCTGACCTCGGTCTAAACCTTTTGCATATGGCCAAACATATTTATCAGTTGCTTGAATAATTTTATTTAAAGGTTCAGCAGAATGGGCTGTTAGTATTCCTCTAACTAATGCACCTGGTTGTTGCGGAAAAGCATAGCCTACACCATGAATTAGAAACTCGCTAAAAGCAATTTTGTTCACTTTTTTTCGGGCATCATCAATTAATCCCGCATATTTAGAACGATTTAAAGACTGGCTCACTTCAGATTGGCTCATGCCTAATTCTTGAGCAATAGTATGATGAAACCAAGGTTGTTCACCTAATGCAATTATTTTCAACAAAATTACAATGTCTTGTGGTTTGAGATTACTTTTTACTTGTGTCATTCTAATATTTCATATTGCGATATGCAATATTAACTAAAAAATATAGAAAAAGCAAATTTTTTAATCCGCTATATCGCATATTGCGATTTACAATATAACATTATTGATTGCTCAAGTTTAGTGATTTTTACTATCACAAACTAAGTTGTCAAGTCTTCTTCTGCCAAACAACTCCACATAAGGACAACTTATTAAACTGCAACGGTTTCCACATGATATTTGTTCCATACTCCTGTAAAGTACAGGAACAAAGAACAATTTAAATTTTTCAAATCATGGGAAATCAAGTTAAAAAAGTAGTGTTGGTAGTGGCTGTACTATCAACAATTAGTGGAGTAGCACAAGGAAACGGTACCGCAGGAATCACAGAAGCGACACAAATGGTCACTTCTTATTTTGATCCTGCTACCCAACTTATTTATGCTATTGGAGCAGTAGTTGGGCTCATTGGTGGGGTTAAGGTGTATAACAAGTTCAGTAGCGGTGATCCAGATACTAGCAAGACTGCTGCGAGTTGGTTTGGAGCTTGTATCTTTTTGATCGTCGCGGCAACTGTTTTACGTTCTTTCTTCCTATAATTTTTTGCCTTATGAATACTTATAATATTAATAAAGGCATTGGAAGAACAGTGGAGTTCAAAGGACTGAAAGCGCAGTACTTGTTCATCTTCGCAGGTGGTTTGCTCGGGATGCTTATCCTGATAATGATCTTGTACATGACTGGAGTCAATTCTTATCTGTGTCTTTTTATAGGAATCGGTGGAGGATCGCTATTAGTATGGCAAACTTTTTCATTGAACAAAAAGTACGGTGAATATGGATTGATGAAAGTGGGAGCGAATAAAAGACATCCACGATATATCATCTGTCGTAAGCCTGTGCATCGCTATTTTCAGTTGAATTCCAAAATGCATCGGCTATGAGAAATATATCAAAATCGACAACCTTGGAAAGTAAGTTTCCGTTGCTAGCAGTAGAAAATAATTGTATTATCTCTAAGGATGCTGATATCACCGCTTGTTTTCGAGTACAGCTTCCAGAGCTTTTTACAGTTGCATCTGCGGAATATGAAGCCATACATTCGTCTTGGCACAAGGCTATAAAAACCTTGCCTGATTATACGGTGGTGCACAAACAGGATTGGTACATTAAGGAAAATTATGCTCCTGATATTGCCAAAGAAGATTTGAGTTTTTTGGCAAAGTCCTACCAGCAACATTTTAATGAGCGTCCGTTTCTCAATCATTATTGCTATTTGTTCTTAACTAAAACGTCCAAAGAGCGTATGCGAATGCAGAGTAATTTCTCTTCGCTTTGCAAAGGAGTGCTCATCCCAAAAGAGCTAAGAGATAAGGAAACCATTTCTCGCTTTATGGAATCGGTGGCGCAATTTGAGCGAATTGTGAACGATTCCGATTTTATAAAACTGGAACGATTAAGCGACGATGATATCATTGGAACAACTAGGAAACAAGGATTATTGGAACAATACCTAAGCCTTTCAAGAGAGGAGGGGACACCAATGCAGGATATTGCTTTGGGTGGAGAAGAAGTTCGCATAGGAAACAAAAGGCTTTGTTTGCATACGTTATCCGATACCGATGATTTGCCTAGTTCGGTGTCTGCAGAAACCCGTTACGAAAAATTGTCTACCGACAGAAGTGACTGTCTTTTGTCTTTTGCTGCGCCTGTTGGATTGTTGTTAAGTTGTAATCACATTTACAACCAGTATCTTTTTTTAGATAACAGCGAAGACAACCTGCGCAAGTTTGAGAAGTCAGCAAGAAATATGCATTCCTTGGCACGGTATAGCAGGGCTAATCAAATCAATAAGGAATGGATCGAACGCTATTTGAATGAAGCACATTCTTTTGGACATGCTTCTATTCGGGCGCACTTCAATGTAATGGCATGGTCAGATAATCCATTGGAATTAAAACAATTGAAGAACGACACAGGTAGTGCTTTGGCATTGATGGAATGTAAACCAAGGCACAACACTACAGATGTTGCGACGCTTTATTGGGCAGGAATGCCAGGCAATGCAGGAGACTTTCCGAGTGAAGAAAGCTTTTACACTTTTATAGAACCTGCGCTTTGTTTTTTCACTGAAGAAACCAATTATAAAAGTTCACCCTCGCCTTTTGGAATCAAAATGGCTGACCGGCTTACAGGGAAACCCATTCATTTGGATATTTCTGATTTGCCGATTAAACGTGGTATTATTACCAACAGGAACAAATTCATATTAGGTCCATCAGGTTCAGGAAAGTCATTTTTTACGAATCACATGGTAAGACAATATTACGAGCAAGGGGCGCATGTGCTGTTGGTGGATACAGGTAATTCGTATCAAGGATTATGTGAATTAATCAAGGGAAAAACTAAAGGAGAAGATGGCGTTTATTTCACTTATACCGAAGACAATCCGATAGCCTTTAACCCTTTCTACACCGATGATGGCGTGTTCGATATTGAGAAAAGAGAAAGTGTCAAAACTTTAATATTGACCTTATGGAAAAGGGATGATGAACCACCAACACGCTCAGAAGAAGTGGCACTTTCAAATGCAGTGAGTGGTTACATCGAACGAATCAAGCTGCAAGATGATTTTCCTTCTTTCAATGGGTTTTATGAATTTGTACAAGGAGATTATAGGCAAGTATTAGAAGATAAAAAGGTACGAGAAAAAGACTTTGATATTGCCAACTTCTTAAATGTATTAGAACCTTACTACAAAGGAGGTGAATACGATTATCTGTTGAATTCCGAAAAGCAACTGGATTTACTTTCTAAACGATTTATTGTTTTCGAAATCGATGCGATCAAGGATCATAAAATCCTTTTTCCAATAGTGACCATCATTATTATGGAAGTTTTTATCAATAAGATGCGTCGATTGAAGGGAGTACGAAAATTAATTCTGATTGAAGAAGCTTGGAAAGCTATTGCAAAAGAAGGGATGGCAGAGTACATCAAATACCTTTTTAAAACGGTGCGAAAGTTTTTTGGAGAAGCCATTGTTGTAACCCAAGAAGTAGATGATATCATCCAATCTCCCATTGTGAAAGAAAGTATTATCAATAATTCGGATTGTAAAATACTCCTTGACCAAAGGAAGTACATGAACAAATTTGATGATATCCAGGCCATGCTTGGTTTGACTGAAAAGGAAAAGGCACAGGTACTTTCTATCAACATGAATAATGATCCTAATAGATTATACAAAGAAGTTTGGATTGGGCTAGGCGGTACGCATTCGGCAGTATATGCTACAGAAGTTAGTCTCGAGGAATATTTAGCCTATACCACTGAAGAAACAGAAAAGTTGGAAGTCATGCAACTTGCAGGACAATTAGATGGAAATGTAGAAAAGGCTATCAAAAGGATTGCCCTTGAGAAAAGGGATAAAGAAAACAATTAGTAAAAATTTTAAAAACAAATAGAAATGAAAAATTTAAAAATTATGGTATGTATGGTGATTTTATTTGCTTTCATGCCGACTGCTAAAGCACAGTGGGTGGTCACAGATCCTACAAATTTGGCACAAGGAATAGTCAATTCAGCAAGACAGATTATACAGACTTCGACCACAGCGACCAATATGATTAACAACTTTAAAGAAGTCCAAAAAGTCTATAATCAAGGTAAAGAATATTATGATAAACTAAAGGCAGTAAACAATCTGGTAAAAGATGCTCGAAAAGTGCAACAGACTGTGTTGCTTGTTGGCGATGTTTCTGAAATGTATGTAAACAATTTTGGAAAAATGTTGAACGATCCCAATTTCAATGAGCAGGAACTAACAGCCATAGCTAATGGGTATTCAATCTTACTTAACGAAAGCACAGAACTTTTGAAGGAGTTAAAACAAATTGTAAACTCTTCTAGCTTGTCACTCAATGACAAAGAACGAATGGACATTATTGACCAAGTGTATCTGAAAGTAAAAGAGTATCATAATTTGGTTCGTTATTTTACGAATAAAAATATATCGGTTAGTTATCTGAGAGCCAAGAAAGCCAATAGTAGTCAAAGAGTATTGAATTTATACGGAACAGCGAACCAAAAATATTGGTAATCATGGAATTTAGTAATCTTCATGAAGTACTACGCTCGCTCTATGACGAGATGATGCCATTATCAGCAGATATGGCTGCGGTTGCTAAAGGTTTGGCTGGATTGGGTGCATTGTTTTATGTCGCATTAAAAGTCTGGCAAGCGCTGAGTAGTGCCGAACCGATAGACGTCTTTCCTTTGCTTAGGCCTTTTGCCTTGGGTATCTGTATTACATTTTTTCCAACGATTGTATTGGGAACGCTTAATGGAGTATTGAGTCCAGTGGTGCAAGGAACGCATAGCATATTAGAAAGTCAAGTTTTAGATTTGAATGCTTTACAGCAGCAGAAAGACCTATTGGAGAGAGAGGCAATGCTTCGTAATCCTGAAACAGCCTATTTAGCATCGGATGAAGAATTTGATAAAAAGTTGGAGGAACTCGGATGGACACCCTCCGATCTAGCAACCATTTCGGGTATGTATATTGAAAGAGAAATGTACAGTATCAAGAAAATGATTCGGGATAGTTTTCGTGAATTTTTAGAAGTGCTTTTTCAAGCAGCTGCATTAGTCATAGATACTATTAGAACGTTCTTCTTAATAGTGCTTTCCATATTGGGTCCTTTAGCATTTGCGATTTCAGTCTGGGATGGATTTCAGTCTACTTTAACGCAGTGGTTCACTCGGTATATTAGTGTGTATCTCTGGTTACCTGTTTCAGATCTTTTTAGTGCCATGTTATCCAAGATCCAATCCTTAATACTCCAAAAGGACATCGACAGTTTATCCGATCCCAATTTTATTCCCGATTCATCGAGTACCGTTTATATCATATTTATGATTATTGGCATCATAGGGTACTTTACCATACCTACGGTGACTGGATGGATAATTCAGGCTGGTGGCGCAGGAAACTTTGTTCGCAATATAAATCAAACGACTACTAAAACTGGGAATATAGTAGGGGCTGGTACAGGCTCTGTTGCTGGAAATATTGGCGGTAGATTAATGAAATAACAATTTAAATTAAAGTAAAATGGAATTTAAAACTTTAAGAAATATCGAAAATAGTTTTAGTCAAATTAGGCTTTACGCTCTTGTATTTGCAGTACTGTGTGTTGGTATATCAGGTTATGCTGTTTGGGAATCATACCGTTTTGCTGAATTACAACGTCAGAAGGTCTATGTATTAGACAACGGAAAATCGCTAATGTTAGCTCTTGCTCAGGATGCTTCTATTAATCGCCCTGTAGAGGCTCGTGAGCATGTTCGACGGTTTCACGAGCTTTTTTTTACAATAGCTCCAGATAAAAATGCCATTGAGAACAATATGAAAAGAGCATTTAATCTAGCAGATAAAAGTGCTTTTGATTATTACAAAGACTTAGCAGAAAAAGGATATTACAATAGGATCATTTCAGGAAATGTCCAACAGAGACTTGAAGTTGATAGTGTGGTATGTGATTTTGAAACCTATCCTTATGCTGTGAAAACGTATTCTAAGCAGTTCATCATTCGATCCAGTAATGTGACAAAAAGGAATCTCGTCAGTTCGTGCTACCTAGTGAATTCCGTTCGTTCCGATAACAATCCACAAGGATTCAATATGGAGAAGTTTACGGTTTTGGAAAATAAAGACCTAGAAATTATTGAACGTTAAAAATAACAAAGATGAAAGAGATTCGAACAAATATTGATCTATGGATTAATGAAGTTGAGGTGAAATGGAGGATGCTTCCATTGCAGAAGCAGTATAAATATATCATAGTTTGTTTTGCCGTCTATCTAATGATCAGCATAGCTGGTATTCTTATCAGTTTGATTTAGTTTCAGTAGCGCCAAATCTCTAGAGGGATCATTAGTACTAATTATAAAAAAGAAAAGACATGAAAGAAAATGAAAACAAAAAAAATGCAGTCTATGTTACAGATGGCAGTGTAAATACAGCTTCTGAAGGACTGGTAGTGAGTAGTGAGGGTAAAGCCGAAAAAATTAAAAAGCCAATCATTTTTGGATTGATGGCAATCGTATTTTTTGGTTGTATGTATTTGATATTTAAACCAGCAGAAAATATAAAAAATATTGAGATTCTAGGACTTAACGACTCAGTTCCTCAGGCTACAACTATTGGTTTAGAAAATGATAAACAAAAAGCCTATGAACAGGAATTAGTAGAACAGAAAAATGAAGAAAAACAAAATGCCCTGACATCGCTATCTGATTACTGGAATGAAGGGAGTACAGAAGAATCTTTGCAAGATGTTCCTGAAAAACAAGGGAATAATAACGCTTCATTAAATAGTTATCGCAATGCACAAAACACATTGGGCAGTTTTTACAATAATGATAATTCTGAAACGCAGGAATTACGCAAACAACTAGAGGAGCTAAAAGAAGAACTTGCAAAAAAAGAAGAACCCCCAACTAATGTTGTTGATCATCAGTTGGAGTTAATGGAGAAATCGTATCAGATGGCGGCTAAATATTTGCCGATCAGTTCAGCTTCGCCCGAAACCAAGGCAACTGGAACTTCTTCACCCAAGGAAGAATTTGTTTCCATAGTTCCAGAAAGGCAAAATGTCGTTTCTAACCTTGAGCAAAGAGTTGAGGAACATCCAGTAGTAGCGGATATCAATACTAAATTCACTAGTACTAATCAGCAACAGCACGCGAAGAATAGTATTCGTGCTATTGTTCAAGAAACACAACTAGTATCAGAAGAAACTAGTGTTAGCTTGCGTTTATTGGAGCCTGCAAGGATACAGAACAAAACGATCCCTGTCGGAACTATAGTAACGGCAAATTCAAAGTTTCTGCAAGGTAGGTTACAACTAAAAGTTAGCTCCATTGAGTTGGAGGGAAATATTCTCCCCATTGAGCTCACTATCTATGGTTTGGACGGACAACAGGGATTGGCAGTGCCTTATTCTCCGGAACGTACCGCTATGACCGACATGGCAGCCAATATGGGACAAACTTCTGGTAGTAGTATAATGCTATCAACTTCTGCCGGACAACAGATTGTAGGGGATTTAAGCCGTGGATTAGTCCAAGGAGTTTCAAATTATTTCTCAAAAAAAATTAAAACTCCGAAAGTTACCCTAAAAGCAGGACTGCAAGTACTGTTAGTCTCAAAAAAATAATTGTTTAAAAAGTAATTTATATAAAATGAAAACAACCGTAAAAAATACTTTGATTGTACTAATTTTAATGTTAGGATACACATCAATTACGCACGGGCAAGAGGCCTTGTGCACGAATGCAAAGAAATACTTGAGTATAATAGAACCCTACGATATAGAAGTAACATTCGATAAAACCTCACATCTATTATTTCCCTCTGGTATTCGTTACGTAGATTTAGGTAGTACTAACTTGGTTGCTAGTAAGGCTGATGATTCTGGTAATGTTTTGAGAGTAAAAGCCTTTGTTCGGGATTTTGAAGAAGAAACTAATTTTTCAGTAATTACGGAAGACGGAACTTTCTATAGTTTTAATGTCTCCTACAATTCGTGTCCTAGGGTTACTAATTACAGTTTAACTAAAACTCATAAAAGCGATCGTGAATGGAATTCAAAACCAATTTTGTTTAAAGAACTTGGAACAAATTCGCCTAACGTGGTCGACGAATTAATGGAGGAGATATACAAGCAAGACAAACCCTTTATAAAACAAATTGGTACAAGAAAATTTG
>NZ_JBWJVK010000052.1:0-12290 GCF_056428945.1 Flavobacterium sp. GNP010
ATTTTTATATTAAATTAGAGATACATTCATCAACAAAACCTAACTATTCAATCCCTCAACTCCATCATAATCTCTTCAATATCCCATTCAGAAGTGACAATGCCATTGTTGACACTTTGCATCTTACAACCCAAACCATCAAAAAAATAATGGAATGCTATATAACCATTTACTTTCAAAACACCATCTTGGATCTCTTTTGTCTTTTTGAAACGCCATGATCTCTTAAGTGCTGTCGAATGAAACAGTAAAAATTCAGGATAAACACCGGTTTTTTCAAAAACAATAAAACCTCCTTTTTGTATTGTTAGCTTAATATCCATTGATATTATAAATTATTTTCATATTTCTCTCCGTACTCAGCTATCATTTGCGTCCTAATAACAATACTCATGAACGATTAATTACCTTCAATAATTCCTATTTCTTCCTTGAAAACTGCCTTTTCAGTTTTATTTAAAATTTCTTTTGTAATAGCTATGTAATCAGAAATTAGCAATTGAATATCATCAAATTTTACTGGCTTCAAATGGAAATAGAGCCTTGATTCATATTCTTGGTACATATATTTTTCATATTTGTAATTATAATTAAAATCCATCTCTACTAAAACATTTTCAATAGCTTTAAAATCAACCCTGTCCATTTCAATTTTAATTTTAAATTCATTATCAATCAAAACATCAGCAAAAGAGAGTAATTCGTTACTAAATAAATATAAAGACTTTACCTTACAATTTGAATCAGGGAACTCATGTTTAAAGCTTTTATAAATTTTATTAATGTCTTCCCGATTAAAGTTTTGTTTTATTTCTGATAGCTTTCCGATCCCAGTTTTATTTCCAGTTTTTTCCAAAATAGTATTACACATAAAAACATAATCATAAATTAATTTTTGATTATCCGTAACTTCTTGAGGAATAAAAATATATGATGTATAATAGGTTTTATTCATTATTATTTTCCTCTCATATCTGTAATTATTGTACTGAAAATCAATGTTTTCTATGATTTCAACAATTTTATCGTAACCTTTTTGTTTAAAATTAAATCGGATTTCAAGACCTTCTCTAAACATGACATCTCCAAATGGGAATAATTTAGAACAATAGACATAGGTAGCGTCATTATTTATTCTTACATGTTCATGTCTATTACAAAAAGTATCGTAGATTTTTTGAATATTAAATTCTTTCATTACTTCTGGAGTAATACTTATTACGGCCTCTTTTTTCTCAATAGATTTTATTTCCTCACGAAACTCTTTCTTAAATGGCTTTGTAACTATTAAATATTGATTGATAAAGGTTAATAATTGATTTCTTTCTTCTTCTGTCTCAGTGCTGTATCCAAAATCAATTGAATTGTCATCTGAATATTGAATTAAATTTTGAGAGGAGGCAATTGCATAAGTATCATTTAGATAAATTTTAGCATGTAAATCTTTAACTAAAAACAGATTAACTTTAAAAGATTTAATAGTTTCTAAATTTTGAGTTGCATTTTCTCTTGCAAAGATTGTTATGTTAACTCCTCTGTTTATAGCTCTTTGTAAACATTTTTTAAACTTTGCCCAATTATCAATACTAATGTAAGGCGATACCAAAATTAATTCTGTTTTTGCATTGTCTATCAAAGTCATAATCCTTGTAGCAATCTCCATTGGAGGTATAAAAATCATAAAATGTATTCTGTTTAATTTATAAAATTTGTCTTTACTACGGTATTAACTCACTTCCTAAACCGTGTGATTTCCTCTGCAATTATACCTAACTCTTCCTCAACTCCTCCTGTAGAAATTTTATCGTTCTTCAATTTTCCAGCCATTTTTCTTTACTTCATTTATGTTGGTCAAACTTTCTTCGAAAGTGAAAATATTCTTTAAATTAGCATCTTTATTTATTTGTCTATGTATTAAAAATGATGTTTCATTGTTATTTCTTTTTTCTTCAAGTGAAAGAATAATTATATCTATACAGGCTGTACGATTATAACTCAAATTGTCTTTAAGTGAATGTGCCTCAAATGAACTAGAAAATTTTTGAAAAACACTCTTTAATGTTCCTGCGTCTGTGTTTTTTAGTAATAAAATAAATGCCCCATTCTGGTTTTCATTCAATAGTTTTAAAATATCTTTTGAAATACTTTTTATTGAAGCATTTGCTTTTTTAAATTCTATGTTTAAAAAACGATTGTACTTATTATCTGAATCTCTTTTAAAAACACACATATCTATTGATGCTGATCTACCAGTATCATCTAAAATTGGTATATCTTCATTAGTTTTCCCAAAGCGATACTTTTTTTCCGTTGGAGTTTCAACTGAGTAAAATAAATCTTTGTCTGTATCTTTTAAAAACTGTTCAACAAATAAAAATCTAAGTTCTTGTTCTGAAATTCTAGTATATTTTAGAAGTTCTTCTTCAGTAAAAATTTTACCATCTTTTTTAGATGGAAATATATTTGGGAAAATTATTCGTTCATTTGAACTTCCGCCTTTTCTCTCATAATCCATTTCAGTTAAACGAATTAAAACATCTTTGCAAATTTGTAAAATATCCATTGCTAACTTCTTTTATATTCAATATTCCCCTCCACAACCATCCCTAACTTTTCCTTACATCCCCCGCACTTACCTGACGATTCATCAACATAGGTAACAACCTGCCTCTTCGCATTTTCGAATTCAAATCGATCTAAATATCATCAAAAAAATCATTGGGATTAAATGGTATATCATCATCCGGATCTTTATCATGAGCATTGACACCGGGCGGATTGAACAATCCCCAACTGTCTTTGATATAATCCCATACATCAAAACCCGCCACCCAGTCAATAAACAATAACCTGAATTCATCAATCGTATTTCTTAATAATTCGATATAATCTTTGTCAGTAATGTCTTTTTCAAAACGTAAACTTCCTGCCTGTACATACAATTCTCTAGCGGCTTTACGAATAAGTGTAGCGTTTTCCATTTTTAAATCATACAAACCAACCCCTGCAGCCCCAGCAATTTTGGCTGGAATCAGGAACGCATTGTCCATCATAAATCGCACCGTCGTTTCCTGCAAAAACTCGTTTTCTTTAGGTACAATTTCTAATAATCCCATGGTGATTTTTAGGATTTGCTCTGCCTTTTGGTACAAAGGCATTTGCTGTAATTCATCGCGTTTTGACATCTCGTAAATTATATCCGTATTTTAAAAATCATTCCCCAATCACTAATAAACTCTAGGTAATTTGTATATTTTAAACTTTAACTGGTCACACAACTCACCGTAGAAATTTAACATCTTATCATTTAAAGCGCTTATACTTTTATATTGCTGGCAGATTTCAAAATATAAAACATCAAAAACAGTACTTGATATAAAATCAATGTCTTTTTGATAACCAGAGATAGCGAGAGCGTTCGTTTTTTCTAGAAAGTGATAAATGGAATCTTCGTGTGCTTTTAAAGTACTACAACTTCCAAAATGTATTATTTTATCGTGTAATCTTCCTTCAAAGACATCAGCCAATTCCTCTAAAGAAATCTCTTCGTTTTTTGAAATTTCAATTCCACCTTTAAAACCGTGAAACGCTAAATAGATAATTTGATACTTGCCATATTTAGTTTTATTACCCAGTAATTGTTCTAGTCTCGCATAAAATTCAACTTTGGTGGCACAGGTTTTATATACACTCTCTATATTGGCATTCAGTTGTAGCAATTCTAAAGCAGGTAAAATGGAACTTTTTTGTTTTAAATTCTCATTCCAATCGCCTTCTAAACAAAAAATATGTTTCTCGTAGTGTTTTGCTTTCATGGCATTTAGTTCTTTTTGACTTCATAAAGTTCTCTCTCTTCCGCAACCATTCCCAACTCTTCCGCAACATCACCCACACGTACCTGACCATTCATCAACATAGGCAACAACCAATCCCGAAGCGAAGCGAGTTCTTGGTTTTCTTCTTCCAATTTTACTTTTTTTTCTAAAATAGGTTTTATTATTTCATCCAATTTATGGATTAAATTTGAATGTGGAATTGTAATTCTACTTTGTTTTAAATGATCTTGTGTAATATGCCCCATAGTAGTTTTACGCAATTCGGCTTGCATTTTAAAATGTTGCAAATAATTTAGAAGTTCAAAATAATAATAGCTTTTGGGGAAATCTTTTGAAGTAATTTTAAAAATATGTTGATTTAATGCTCCTGTTCCACCAGTCCATATTTTAACATCTAAAGTTGCTGACCAAGAAAATAATATATCTCCATTATGTATTATCACTTTTTCAGGAATATTTGTACTTACAAACTCTGAATTTTCAGTAAAACCAGTTCCCATTTCACGGATTTTAATTACCCTATATGAATGTTCGTTTTCCTTTGGTCGAAACTTTTGACAAGCTAAACCATTCACAAAATTTGCAATATCCAATAGCGTTTTCACTTCCCACTCCACAGGAATCTCTCTCTTCAACTCTTCATTCCAAACCATTTTACCACCAGAAGTTTTATAGGGTTTCTCGTTGGCATCAGGAAAATCAAACTGCACAAACCAATAGTCATACAGCGTTTTTGCCATCGCTTCCAGCTCGGTATTGATGCGGTTGTTGATTTCTATTTTGGCATCTAAATCTGAAAGGATTTTTGCGATTTCCTTTTGGATTTGTATGCCATTTGGTAATCTGATTTCAAACTCTTTTATATCATTTGAATTTAAATTTTTCCGTACACCCGATGATAAACTTCGAAGATTTTGATATTGGGTTTTTAAGAAATAATAAACATATTCATAATCAGCTTTTTGATTGTCAATAACAATATTGCAACAAGCCTGATTGGTTGTCATTTCATTTTTTAAAATTGAAACATTTCCCCTAGTTCTTCCTTCTCCGTACATCGCTATGGACAAAGTGTTTTTGGGAAATATTTTTATAGACGTTTCATCAATAGCATTTTGTGATATTTTCTCCGATGTCTCGTAAATTTCATGTTCACCAAGCTGTTCTGTCTTAAGCCAATAAATAGTTCCGTTTTCCCAATAGCGAGGATTACTTCTTAAAGGTGTAATTCCACTTCCTATAGTTTTTGAAATATTTTTTAACTTTATTATATTAAACATATCTCAAACTCTTCAAATTATTCTGAATTTCCATTTCCAAAGTTTTGCTTTCGCTGAAAAGCGCACTCAAATTGGTTTCAAAAGTCTTCATTTTATCCTCAAATTCCTTTGGCAAAATGTCGGTATATTCAATTTTCACTTCAAAATATTGTCCGGCACTCAACGAGTAGTTTTTGGCTTTGATATCGTCATAGGAAACCACCACCGAGAAATCTTCTTTGGCTTCGTGCTGGTTAAACGTATCAATGATATAATCTTCTTCTTGTGGGGATAAGAGTGTCTTTTGGTTTTTGCCTTCTTTTACGGTTGTTCCCAGTTTAGAAGCATCCATCAGGACAATATCGCCTTTAGTGTTTGTTTTGTCAAGGAACAAAATAGAAACGTTCGTTCCTGTCGTGGCAAAAATATTACTCGGCATACTTACCACACCGCGCAACATTTTGTGTTCCACCATTTGCTCGCGTATTTTGCGTTCAATTCCGCTTTGTGCCGTGATAAATCCTGTGGGTACTACAATGGCCGCTTTACCTTTGGCGGTAAGCGAATACATAATGTGTTGTACAAACAGAGGATAAATAGCCATGCTGTCTTTCTTGGCTTTTGGAATATTTGGCATTCCTGCAAAAAAGCGTTCGTGGTTTTCCTTGCTGTCCAAATCCGCAACATAATCAGAGAAATCCAATTTAAACGGAGGATTACTCACAATGTAATCAAACTGTTGCAAGCGTCCGTTTTTGTCTTTATGGTACGGTTCAAGGATCGTATTTCCTTTTACAATATTCGGTATCGAGTGTACGAGATCGTTCAGGATTAAATTCAGTCGCAATAGGTTCGAAGACTTTTGTGAAATATCCTGAGAATACACGGTGCATTTCGTTTCACCAATCTGGTGTGCTAAATTCATCAACAAGGTTCCGGATCCCGCACTTGGATCGTAACACGTTACATTGCTTACTTCGCCATCCACTAAACAACGCGCCATGATTTTGGCTACGGCATGCGGTGTGAAATATTCGGCATATTTTCCGCCGCTATTGGTGTTGTAATCACTGATTAAATATTCGAAAATAGTGGCATAAAAATCAAACTTTTCGTGAAAGATATTCTCAAAACTAAAATTAATCAGCTTGTTGATAATGGCTTTGCAAAAATCATCACGCTTGTCTGTTACATATTTACTTATGTTTTCGAACAAGACAATTTTCTCGCCACCTTCGGTCAATACCGAGAATAAATCGCTGTTTTCTTTCGCAATATCCAGTAAGGTATTGTCAAATATATCCGAAAAGTTGGCTTCGTTTTGTCTTTCAAACAAACTGGATATAAAATGTTTGGGATGCAAACGGGCGGTACTTTCGCTCATTTGCATCATCAGCATTTCGTAATCGTTGTCATTGTAATCTCTTAGAACCGCTTCCCAATTGTCGGCCTTGGCTATTTTGTCATCGAGTTGTTTTACTTCGTGAACAAATTTGTCATTCAGGAATTTATATAAAAATACTTGGGTGATAATCTTGAATTCGTTTCCGTCATTTCCCAAACCGTAATTGGCACAAACGCTTTTTAAATCGTCTATGAGGTTTTTGGTTTGCTTTTCAAACTGTATTGTAGTGGTCATTTTATTTTGTCTTTGCGAGGAACGAAGCAATCACATTAAATTGCTCTTTATCTACTTGTTATTATTTTTTCATTTTTTTGATATCGGCTTCAATTTCTTTTAAGCTTTGTTCGATTTCAATTGTTTTTTGTTTTTCTTTAAACTTTTCAAATTCCCCGGATGATTTATCCAAAGCCATTTGATGACTTATTTTCCCGGCATGTGTCAGTAATTCTCTTCCGTTGAGTTGCAGAATGCTATCTAATCTGGCGGTCCAATCTTTCATGTACATGGGGGTTTGCTGTAGCGCCATCGTTTCGGCAAATGCCAAATATTGTTCTACCAATAAACCAAGCATTTTCATTTCATCTTCATTGAGATAGTTTTTAGCAACGCTAACTTCAGTTTTTGCAATTGATTTGGCTTCCTTTTTATCATAGGAGTGCATGCCTAAAAGTGGTAAGGTTGCATCCACTCTTCGATAAACTAATTCAGCAGCTGTATTTTGAGATATGGCCCAAAGTAGTTTGTTCTGAACAATTTTGAAAAACGCAACTGTCTTTTCGTCTTTGGAATCATAATCAATACTTGTGGTATAAATGTCTTTTATTTTTTGGTAGAAGAATTTTTCGGATATGCGTATCTCACGTATGCGTTGTTGCAATTCGTTGAAATAATTCATAGACGAACCCGATTTGAAACGATCGTCATTCAAGGCAAAACCTTTCACTATGTATTCTTTTAAGCGTTGGGTCGCCCAAATACGAAATTGAGTTCCTTGTAATGATTTTACACGATAACCAACGGATATAATAACATCCAGATTGTAATGTTTGACGCTGTTCTCTTGTGTTTTTCCTTCAATAGCACCATGTAAAGTGGTTAGTCGGAAATCCCGACACACCACTTTTTCGTCTAATTCCCCTTCTTTAAAAACATTCGCAATATGCTCGGTAATCGTACTTCTGCCTTTACCAAAAAGCATAGCGATTTGAGCCTGAGTTAACCAAACAGTTTCTTCTTCAAGCCGAACATCAATTTTGATATTGCCATCCAGATTTTGATATATAAGTATTTCTCCGGTGTTCATATTAGTAGGCTGTTCGTCCATAAAACTCATTCATGTATTCTTTTACGATCATTCCATTAATACGTTTGGTTGTAGTAGCATCAAGTGGAATCTGCTGTTTATTTTTGAATTGGTCAATCACCAATCGCATCATCATTCGTTCTACAAAACTCTCGTTTTCGAGCATTTTAGAATTTTGAATGATTTGTGCATCGACTTCCTTTTTCAGTCCTTGTAACGCTTCAAACAATTTACTTTCACTATCCGTCAAAGGATCTTTCTCCATAAGGCGTTTGTGTAAACGGGCGTATTTTTCGTCATTATCGTACTTGGCTCTAAGCAGTTGGTTTTTTCGTTCCAATTCTTTTGCTTTTGCATAAATCTTCTCCAGGGCTGCGATGTTGCTTTCCATTTCGTCTTTGGTGACTTCATTCAAATTTTTCTTTTTGAACAAGCGTTCGAGTTCTTCTTTCAGCGAAATAAATTCAGGTGCTTTCTGGTCAAAATTTCCACCTAAGGCTTCTCTAGTTTTTTGGAGGATATTTTTGAGTTGGTCTGCCAACACCATTTCTTCCTCCTTGACTTTGACAAAAGCAAAAATAACATCTTCTAAGGCAATGTTCAAAAGGTTTGAGGTATCAATATTACTTTCTAAGGCTTCTTTTGCATTAATCAGCGCCAAACGATTATTAGCATCCCGAGATAGAACCGTCAGCTTATGAAAATCGAGTTTTTCTAACAGTTCATAATTTCCAGAGAGTCGAATCAGGTTATACAAACTCTTGGCATTGCTCAACACACGGGTAATTTTCAGTATTTCGCTTCTATCATTGATTTGTGTTATTTGTTGAGAGAAAACCTCGGCATTCATCGTATCAAAATGAAACAACACCTCCTTTATTTCCTTTATCTCCGCATTTATTTCCTCTTGTGATTTGAAGATATTGGAGTAATGCTCCATCTCGTCTCCCAATTCTGATTGCAATTCGTTGAAATAATCCTGATTGGTTTTATCGAATTCTTTTTGGATATCAGCAAAATCAACGACATAACCGTATCTAAAATCTTTGTAGGTTCTATTGACACGGGTTAAGGTTTGCAATAAATTGTGCGCTTTAATCACGCGGCCAATATATAATTTCTTTAAGCGTGGCGCATCAAAACCGGTAAGCAACATATTATAGACAAACAAAAAGTCAATATGACCGTCTTTGAATGCTTCCACTTGATCCTTTCGGTCTTGTTTCGTTCCAATGTCGTGCAGGATTACCGCAGCTGTAGTTACTTTAGTTTCGGCTTTCTTTTTGTCTCCATAACTTTCTGAAGGCTCTGCAGCCATAGCCAGATCAATGGTGTTTATTCTTTTTTGAGCATACTTCGATTCAAATATTTCAAAAAGCATTTTTGCCTGATCAGAAGAGTCACAAACTACCAAACCACCAATGGTATTGTCGTTCATAGAAATTCTGGCCTTTTCGAAATCCTGAACAATATAATCGAGCATCGGTTCGACAAACTTAGCATGTGCATAGACAATTTTCTTATCACCATTACCTTTTAGAATTTCAATTTCTTCCAAGGCTTGTTTTAGGGTAAGTTTGTAATTGGTTTCAATCTCCTCTCTAATTAAACGCAGAGTATATCCATCGGCAATAGATGAGTTGTAATAGTATTTATGAATGTATCCCCCAAATAATGCTTTTGAGTTGTAGTCAGTTCCTAACAAAGGTGTTCCTGTTAATCCAATTTTGATGGCATTGGAATCCGATTCGTTCAGGTTGGCCAAGAAACTTCCTTTTGGATTGTAGCTTCGATGTACTTCATCTAAGAAATACACCCTTTGTATGTTGAGTTGATAATCGGTATTACGAACCACATCAGGATCATCCTGAAATTTTTGAATGTTAACTACAGTAATCTCTGCTTTTCCCGAATTATTATGAATAACACTGGTTGATTTAATATCCTTTGCAAATTCTTCTCTTGAATTCACATTATGAACAACCAATCCTCTGCTTTTAAATTCTTTACCCGCTTGAATTAGTAGATCCAATCGATCGACAATAAAATAGAATTTTGGGATGATCTTTTTACTTTGAAAATAATCAGTTAGGTATTTAACGTTGTAATAGGCGAGTGCTGTTTTTCCACTTCCTTGTGTATGCCAAATAATACCTTTTTTAACGCCTTCTTCCAGTTTAGCTTCAATAGCTT
Source organism: Flavobacterium sp. GNP010 (assembly GCF_056428945.1). NCBI lineage: Bacteria > Pseudomonadati > Bacteroidota > Flavobacteriia > Flavobacteriales > Flavobacteriaceae > Flavobacterium > Flavobacterium sp. GNP010. Next base: position 9,997 of record NZ_JBWJVK010000052.1, read on the forward strand.
TGGTGGCAAAAAGTTGAGGGTAGCGCATGATGTGCTTTTGCAAGCCTTTACTTCCTTTGACATAAGCAATGGAATATTGCAACATAAATTGTAAACGTTCCTTTTGGAATAAAGAAGTACAAATTCTATTGGTAGCTGAGTTTGGATTTTTATTCGTTAGAAATTCTGGGGAGTTTTTAATTCCCACTAAATTAGTATCCTTCAAAATGACATTTTCTACAGTTTCATCAAATTCAGATAATATTGTTTTCAGATCAAATTTATCTTCCTCTCTAAAATAGTTGAATGATGGTTTTTGATAGGATGCTGTAGCATAAAAAGCTCCTTCAATGGGCATTGGCGAATTATTGTCATACTCCATATTGTTGGAAAATACCATCAGTTGGGTGATATTGACAAACTTCCTGAATTTCTTATTCTCAAAACGAGTTTGAATACGTTTGTGTTCCGCTAAAATCCCATCTTGGTTATTCGGTTTTTTTACTTCAATAAATACCAAAGGCATTCCATTAATCAATAAAGTAATATCTGGTCTGAACTCTTCATCGTCTTTTTTGCAAGTCAATTCAGTTACCACATTGAATGTGTTGTTTTCGAAGTTTTCAAAATCAATTAATCGAATTCCGGAGCGTTCTGTAATTCTTTCGTAAAACGCCTTCCCTAAATCTTCATTGTCTAGCAATAAAGAAACTTCATCCAATAATCGTTTTGCATCAGACTGCTCAATTCCTGGATTTATTTTAGAAATACTGTCTATAAAAACAGTGGTGAAAATATTTGTACTTTCATCCCATACGGCATTTTTCAATGAAATATAAGTATATCCTAAACGGGTTAAATGGAGTAAGCTGGGTATTTTTACTCTGGAATCTTCGTTGAATGTCATTAAGAGGTTGATTTTAATTTAAAACCTAAATATTCGATTGCTAAAGTATCGAATAATTAATTAAGATGAATGAGGAAAGTCGTAAAAGGATTACTTATTTTTAGTAAAGTTGATATCTTTTGATTTATTTTGATTGTATTTGTGTAAATAAACGATGTTTTATAAGATTTCACTAGACCCAATTTTAGTGATATTTACCTTGCCTGTCCTCCCCTATTTTATTATCCAATGTGCGCAAATTAAATGTTTATTACCTTGTACAGTTTATTCTTTAATGGATTTTCTGCATTTGCCGTTTGTTTTATTTGGATTACGCACTTGGTGCACCCCTCAGCACGTTGTACTTGTTTAACGCTTGTTATACCTATATTTAATTTTGTTGAAATAAGAACTCGTGCGTATCAATAACCGCTGCTCTTCCCATCTGCACTAAATTGCCTGTTTTTTTCAAAAATATTCCGAGTGTTTTCTCATTGTAAATCAATTTCATGTCCGATGAATAGTCGGTCACCAAATACATATCCCCTTCTAATTTAAAAAAAGGAATCTCCGATTTTCCTTTCGCTTTTATGCCTTTGTTAACGACTACACCATTCGTTAACGCATCCTTTAGTGCTGCCTCGTTTTTTTCTTTTGAAGCTACTTTAGCATAGGCTACCATCATATTCATCCATTCGTTATTGTCAATCAAGTACCATTCTACCTTATTGAAGTCAATTCCTTGATCGCTGATCCAACCGTAGCTGGTAAAAGCCATTAATACCAGCTTTTTACCATCAAGTTTTGGATTATCGGATGGACTGAATTCTTGTATTTTAAAAGAAATCACAGAGGTTGCTGACATATCTTTTGTTTTTTTACCATTAAAATCCAATGTTTTTAATGAAAAGCTATTTAATTCGGGATGATTCGCCAAAATGTATTGGGTGGCGGTCAATTCTGCTCTTTCTTTCATGTCCTCTATGGAAGCAATCCCTGCTCCTATGGCTAACAGACCACCAGCCACCGCTGCTATACCGGCACCACTATTTTGCGCTTGTGATTGTTTTGGTACTAATGACAGGATAATAATTAAAGCAATAGTCAATTTTTTCATTTGATAGTGAGATTTAGATTAATATTATGCTGTCAAATCTATACTATAAAATATCGTTTAACTTACGGTTTTCCACATTTTGAGGAAATAATTATTTAATTCCAGACCATTTAGATTAACTAGCAACCCTTATAAATGATACAAATGCATTAATTCTTGCGGATGGTTGGATAAAAATGGTTCCCTCGAATCCGCTCGGGATGGCAATGTGGGTCAGCGTTTGTAATTTGAATTGCTATTACAACTGATGCGGTTGCAATACTTACAATTAAAACGAACAATATCTTTTGAAACGACTGGTTCAAAATAAAA
>NZ_JBWJVK010000053.1:0-12252 GCF_056428945.1 Flavobacterium sp. GNP010
AATTTAAATTACATTTTAGATATAAATACTATTTTTTAGTTGTCATTTATAACCAAAAATAGTATTTATGTTTTTCAATTAGAACTATATCGCCACCTTTACTTTATCAAAAGAAATAAATTTTTTTAAAAAATATAGCGTTATGTGTGGAATAGTATGTGCCTTTGACCTCAAACAAAAAGCGGAAGTTTTAAGACCGCAAGTATTAGAAATGTCTAAAATTATTCGTCATCGTGGACCAGATTGGAGTGGAATTTTTAGTAATGAAAAAGCGATTTTATCTCATGAGCGTTTGGCTATTGTAGATCCAGCTTCGGGAAAACAACCTTTACTCAGTGAAGATAAACAATTGGTTTTAGCAGCAAACGGTGAAATTTACAACCACAGAGAATTGCGTAAACAATTTGAAGGCAAGTACAAATTCCAAACCGAAAGTGATTGCGAAGTGATTTTAGCTTTGTACAAAGAAAAAGGACCTCATTTTATAGATGAAATGAATGGGATTTTTGGATTTGCTATTTACGATGTAGAGAAAGATGAGTATTTTGTTGCTCGAGATCACATGGGAATTATTCCATTGTATATTGGTTGGGATGAGCATGGAACTTTTTATGTAGCTTCTGAGTTGAAAGCGCTAGAAGGATATTGTACAAAGATCCAATTGTTTCCTCCAGGACATTATATGACAAGCAAAGACGGGGAATTTGTACAATGGTATAAAAGAGAATGGACTGATTATGATGCCGTAAAAGATAACGAAACAAACATTCAAGATATAAAAGTAGCTCTAGAAGCTGCGGTTCATAGACAATTGATGAGTGATGTGCCTTATGGTGTTTTGCTTTCTGGAGGATTAGATTCTTCTATTACTTCGGCTGTAGCCAAAAAATATGCGCAAAAACGTATCGAATCTGGGGATGTTGCTGATGCTTGGTATCCGCAATTGCACTCTTTCTCTGTAGGTTTAGAAGGTTCACCAGATTTAGCCGCTGCACAAATCGTGGCAGATCATATAGGAACGATTCACCACGAAATTAAATTCACTATCCAAGAAGGTTTAGACGCCGTTAAAGATGTAATTTATAACTTAGAAACGTATGATGTGACTACCATTAGAGCCTCGACACCCATGTGGTTAATGGCGAGAGTGATCAAATCAATGGGTATCAAAATGGTATTGTCGGGTGAAGGAGCAGATGAACTTTTTGGAGGATATTTGTATTTCCACAAAGCGCCAAACGCAAGAGAATTCCATGAAGAAAACGTTCGTAAATTAGGTAAATTGCACATGTATGACTGTTTGCGTGCGAATAAAAGTTTAGCAGCATGGGGAATTGAAGGTCGTGTACCATTTTTAGATAAAGAATTTATGGATGTGGCCATGCGCATTAATCCTCAGGATAAAATGATTAATGCAGAGCATCCAATGGAAAAATGGGTCGTTCGTAAAGCTTTTGAAGAGATGTTGCCGCCAAGTGTAGCTTGGAGACAAAAAGAACAATTTAGTGATGGTGTTGGATATGGATGGATCGATACCTTGAAAGCTACAGTTGCTGTTGAAATTTCAGATGAACAATTAGCCAATGCAAAATATAAATTTCCTTTACAAACGCCTACATCAAAAGAGGAATATTACTACCGTTCTATTTTTCATGAACATTTTCCGAGTGATGCCGCAGCTTTGTGCGTACCACAAGAGGCAAGTGTAGCGTGCAGTACAAAAATTGCTTTAGAATGGGATGAAGCCTTTAAAAACATGAACGATCCTTCCGGAAGAGCAGTCGCGAGTGTGCATGATGATGCGTATGTGAAAGCATAAACAGATAATAAACAGGATTTTATAAATAGACGAACGCTCTCTTATTTGAGGGCGTTTTTTTATAGTAGTAATCATAATGGTCAAGTTAAGAATTCAAAAATTTCTTTTAATTCCGTTTGTTTAAAATAATTCGGTTCAGTTTTTTTATATTAGCCTAACTAAATTTTTTATTATGAAATCTATTTCACTCTACCTAGCTTTAATTTTGATGATCTCCTGTGATCAAAAAAATAAAATTTCTGTCGATACTATAATTACTGATGCAACAATTTACTCAGTAAACAACTCTTTTCAGGAGTTTTCTGCAATGGCTATTGATAAAGGAAAAATTGTAGCGATAGGCACAAATGGTGACATATCAAAACAATACGAATCTAAAAATACAATCGATGGGGATGGCAAGTTTATTTATCCAGGATTAATTGATGCGCATTGCCATTTTTACAGCTACGGATTAAGCTTGCAAGAAGCTGATTTGCGCGGTACTAAAAGTATGGCTGAAATCGTTAGCCGTTTGCAAGCATTTCAAAAGGATAAAAACCCAACTTTTATTGTGGGTAACGGCTGGGATCAAAACGATTGGCAAGTAAAAAAGTATCCTACAAAAGCCGATTTAGATGCGGCATTTCCTGATATTCCAGTTGTTTTAAATAGAGTAGATGGTCACGCTATCATTGTAAATACCAAAGCTCTGCAGATGGCGGGTATTACAAAAAATACGAATGCTGATGGTGGTCAAATAGAAATTGCAAATGGTGAGCCAACCGGAATTTTAGTGGATAATCCGATGGAATTGGTTTTTAAAATAATTCCAAAACCAACACGAAAAATACAAATAGCAGCTTTGTTAGATGCTGAAAAAGTAATGTTCGATTATGGATTAACTACTGTAAACGATGCTGGTTTAGATCCAGATATTATCAACCTAATGGATAGTTTGCAAAAAGCAAAATTAATGAAGTTGAACGTATATGCTATGATCACAGCCAACCAAAAGAATATTGATTTGTACCTTAAAAAAGGAATTTACAAAACAGATAATTTGAATGTGCGTTCATTTAAGATGTACGGCGATGGTGCACTGGGTTCGCGTGGCGCTTGTATGCACAAACCATATTCGGATAAACCAGATCAATACGGTGCTTTGTTAGCGCCAATTTCAGGATTAAAAGATGTTGCCATGCAAATTGCAGCTTCAAAATTTCAATTGAATACGCATGCTATTGGAGATTCAGCTAACACAGTGATTTTGAAGATTTACAGCAAAGCTTTGGCTGGAACCAAAGACCGAAGATGGAAAATTGAACATGCCCAAGTGTTGCGAGAAGTAGATTTTGATTATTTCAAATTCGGAATTATTCCCTCGGTACAGCCTACTCATGCTACATCAGATATGTATTGGGCTGAAGACAGATTGGGAAAAGAAAGGTTAAAAAATGCCTATGCGTATAAAAAATTGCTACAAAAAGCGGGGACTATTGCATTGGGAACTGATTTCCCGGTTGAGGAAGTGAACCCGATGCTTACTTTTCATGCAGCAGTAGCTAGAAAAGATACAAAAGAATATCCAAAAGGTGGTTTTCAAATGGAAAATGCGCTTTCAAGAGCAGAGACTTTGAGAGGAATGACACTGTGGGCGGCGTATTCTAATTTTGAAGAAAAAGAAAAAGGAAGTCTGGAAGTAGGTAAATGGGCTGATTTTGTGATGTATGACCAAGATTTGATGAAAGTAGAAGAGAATAAAATAGTTAAAATGAAACCTACAGCAACCTATTTAAAAGGTCAGAAAGTGAAATAAGGTGGTAAGAAAGATTTTATCTTCTTATTCATGATCAAATATAGATTTTGAGTTACATTTTAAATATAAAAGTTAAGTTTTAGTAACAGATAGTAATTAATAGTTGAAATTATATTTCGTATCGGTAGTAGTTGGCGCATATTTGTCAACTTGCAATTAAAAGAATTAAAATAGGGAACTATGTGCGGAATATTAGCGATCATTGGTAAAGGAAAAGAGGAGCAGCTAGTAAGGGATCTCTCTAAAAGAATGGCTCATAGAGGCCCAGATGAAAACGGTTTGTTTATTACTGAAAAAGGATATTTTTTAAGTCATGAACGGCTTTCTATTGTAGATTTAAGTACTGGAAAGCAACCCATTCAAGGGACTACCACTGCTTATATGGTTCATAATGGAGAAATTTACAACCACAAAGAACTTCGTTCTGGTATTTTGAAAGGACATACTTTTAGAACGCAATCAGACTCAGAAGTAATCGTGCATTTGTACGAAGAATTTGGCTTTGATTTTTGTGATAAACTGGACGGCGATTTTGCTTTTGTCATAGTTGATGGAGACAATTATATGGCCGCTCGCGATCCATTAGGCGTGAAACCCTTATATTATGGTTTAGACGAACGAGGAAGAATTTATTTTGCCTCCGAAATGAAAGCTATTGTTGATCAATGTAAAACGTGTTCTACGTTTCCTCCCGGGCATTATTACACGGCAAATACGGGTTTTGTAAAATATTTCAGACCTGAATTTGAAAATTTTGAGAAAGCAAATCAAGAAACAGATTTTGCACTAATTAGAAATGCACTGATAAAAGCTACTCAAAAAAGACTAATAGCAGATGTTCCTATTGGCGTCTTACTGTCAGGAGGTTTAGACTCTTCTTTGATAACGGCTATAGCTGCGAGATTACAAGCAGAAAGCGGAAAAAAATTACAGTCTTTCGCAATTGGTTTAGATGCTAATGCGCCTGACGTTTCAGCAGCGCGCAAAGTAGCGGCTTTTTTGAATACAGAGCACAACGAAATTTACTTTACTGTCCAAGACGGAATCGAAATTATTCAAGAAGTGATACGGCAAATAGAAACCTATGACGTCATTACTGTTCGAGCAAGTGTTCCTATGTATTTTGTTGCAAAAGCTATAAAAAAATCAGGGATTAAAGTGGTTTTGTCTGGAGAAGGTGCGGATGAAATTTTTGGTGGGTATTTGTATTTTGCCAATGCCCCTTCGGTTGAAGATTTTCAGAAGGAAACCATCGAAAGAGTCCAAAAATTATTCACAGCTGATTTATTACGAGCAGATAAAGCAATGATGGCTCATGGTGTAGAGACTAGAGTTCCGTTTTTAGATAAAGAATTTTTAGATATTGCTATACGAATTAAAGCAGAAGAAAAAATGCCTAAGACGTATCATGGTAAAGAAAAATACATTTTGCGAAAAGCTTTTGATTTTCAGGACGATTCCTATCTTCCAGACGAAGTTTTATGGAGGCAAAAAGAACAATTTTCGGATGGTGTTGGGTATAATTGGATTGATAAATTGATTGATTATTGTGCAACACAAGTTACAGATGAGCAATTAGCTGGAGCTGCAATCGAGTTTCCGTATAATTCTCCTGCAACTAAAGAGGCCTATTTTTACAGGTCTATTTTTAATAAGTACTATCCGCAGACAACTGCTGCACAAACAGTTAGAAAATGGATTCCAAAATGGCAAGAAAATTTGGATCCAAGTGGAAGAGCAAATTCGGCACACATGCAAGCAGATACTGAAATTGCAAAAACAAGAGGTACTTTTTAACCCATTATTTTTGTTTTGCTTTAGATATAAAAATGCGCTCTAGTTGAAGCGCATTTTTTTCGTCTTATATGAACAAATGTTAATAACTTAAGTACTTAAAAAGGTATTTTAACGGTTATATAATTTGTGATTTTATATATTTGCCTGTTAGACAAAAATTACGTTTTTAGAATAAAATATATGAGCGAAGAAATCAAGAAGGACAATTATTCAGCGGATAGTATTCAGGCGTTAGAAGGAATGGAGCATGTAAGAATGCGACCATCGATGTATATTGGAGATGTAGGTGTTCGAGGACTACACCATTTAGTTTATGAGGTTGTAGATAACTCTATTGATGAGGCAATGGGTGGCCATTGTGATACCATCAGAGTCGATATTAATGAAGATGGATCTATTTCTGTTGAAGATAATGGACGTGGTATTCCGGTTGGTATTCATAAAAAAGAAGGTGTCTCAGCATTGGAAGTCGTAATGACTAAAATTGGTGCTGGAGGTAAGTTTGATAAAGATTCCTATAAGGTTTCTGGAGGACTTCACGGTGTTGGAGTTTCTGTAGTGAATGCTTTGTCCAATCATTTGAGAGCTACCGTTCACAGTAGTGATGGAAAAGTATACGAGCAAGAATATGAAAAAGGAAAAGCGTTGTATCCGGTTAAACAAATTGGAGAAACAACCAAAAGAGGAACAATCGTTACTTTTTATCCGGATCCAAGTATTTTTACGCAAACAATAGAGTATTCTTATGATACTTTATCCGCTCGTATGCGTGAATTATCTTATTTGAATAAAGGAATCACAATTACTTTTACTGATAAAAGAGAATTAGATAAAGATGGGAATTTTGTTTCTGAAATTTTTCATTCTGATGAAGGTCTAAAAGAATACATCCGTTATTTAGACGGGAACCGTGAGCCAATTATTGCGCACGTGATTTCTATGGACCATGAAAAAGGTGAAATTCCGGTTGAGGTTGCGTTAATTTACAATACAAGTTATACAGAGAATATTTTCTCTTACGTAAATAATATCAACACACACGAAGGAGGAACGCACTTGCAAGGTTTCAGGACCGGTCTTACGAGATCGTTAAAGAAATACGCGGATGCTTCTGGAATGTTAGATAAACTGAAATTTGATATTTCTGGTGATGACTTCCGTGAAGGTTTAACAGCTATTATTTCTGTAAAAGTTGCTGAACCACAATTTGAAGGACAAACCAAAACGAAATTAGGAAACAGAGAAGTTGTTTCTCCGGTTTCTCAAGCGGTGAGTGAAATGATTGAAAATTATTTGGAAGAAAATCCAAATGATGCCCGTATCATTGTTCAAAAAGTAATTCTTGCAGCACAAGCGCGTCACGCAGCTAAAAAGGCACGTGAAATGGTACAACGCAAAACCGTAATGGGTGGCGGTGGATTGCCAGGAAAATTATCAGATTGTTCAGAGCAAGATCCTGCAAAATGCGAAGTATATCTTGTCGAGGGAGATTCGGCAGGAGGAACAGCAAAACAAGGTCGTGATCGTGCGTTTCAAGCTATTTTGCCATTACGTGGTAAGATTTTGAACGTAGAAAAAGCGATGCACCACAAGGTTTTTGAAAACGAAGAGATTCGAAATATATTTACTGCTCTTGGAGTTACAATAGGAACTGCCGAGGATAGTAAAGCCTTAAATATTGAAAAATTACGCTATCATAAAGTAATTATTATGTGTGATGCCGATGTCGATGGTAGTCACATTTCTACTTTAATCTTGACGTTCTTCTTCCGTTTTATGAAAGAATTAATAGAAGAAGGTCACGTATATATTGCCGCACCACCTTTATATTTAGTCAAAAAAGGAAACAAGAAAGAATACGCTTGGAATGACGTACAACGCGATCAAGCGAATGAACGAATGGGCGGAAGCGCAGGAATTCAACGTTATAAAGGTCTTGGAGAGATGAACGCGGAGCAATTATGGGAAACTACAATGGATCCAAGTTTTAGAACCTTGCGTCAGGTAACAATTGACAGTTTGGCTGAAGCCGATAGAGTTTTCTCTATGTTAATGGGAGACGAAGTACCACCAAGAAGAGAGTTTATTGAGAAAAATGCAGTCTATGCAAATATTGATGCGTAATAAATAAACTATTAACCACAGAAATTAACTAATAACCGAATAAACTTTAAAATATGAAAGTTACCATTGTAGGAGCAGGGAATGTAGGTGCAACCTGTGCAGACGTGATTTCTTATAGAGGAATTGCTAGCGAGGTAGTGTTGCTTGATATCAAAGAAGGTTTTGCTGAGGGTAAAGCGCTAGATATTATGCAATGTGCTACCAATACGGGTTTTAATACCAAAGTATCAGGCGTTACTAATGACTATTCTAAAACAGCAGGAAGTGATGTGGTAGTGATTACATCAGGAATTCCAAGAAAACCAGGAATGACTCGTGAAGAATTGATAGGAATCAATGCAGGAATTGTGAAAACAGTTGTTGAAAACGTACTGAAGTTTTCTCCAGATACAATAATAGTTGTGGTTTCTAATCCTATGGATACCATGACGTATTTAGCATTGAAAGCTACTGGATTGCCAAAAAATAGAATTATTGGAATGGGTGGAGCACTAGATAGTTCACGTTTTAGAACGTATTTATCTTTAGCTTTAAACAAACCGGCTAATGATATTTCAGCGATGGTTATCGGAGGGCATGGTGATACTACTATGATTCCGTTGACAAGATTAGCATCTTATAATGGAATTCCAGTTTCACAATTCCTATCTGAAGAAGAATTGAAAAAAGTAGCTGCAGATACGATGGTTGGTGGAGCAACACTTACAGGTCTTCTTGGAACATCAGCTTGGTACGCACCGGGAGCTTCAGTTGCTTTCTTGGTAGATAGCATTTTGAATGACCAAAAGAAAATGATCGCTTGTTCTGTTTTTGTTGAAGGAGAATACGGTCAAAATGATATTTGTATCGGTGTACCTTGTATTATCGGTAAAAATGGTATCGAAGAAATTCTTGATATAGCCCTTAATGATGAAGAAAAAGCCTTGTTTGCAAAAAGTGCAGACGCGGTTAGGCAAATGAATGATGCCTTAAAATCGATTTTAGCGTAAAAAAATATACATATAACGAGGAAGACTGCTACTATGCAGTCTTTTTCTTGAGATTAATTAATAAATAAATTGGTTAATCTTAACGTTAATTATATATTTGCTCGGTTTAAAAAAATAATGTAGAACTGGATTTATCTTTTTTTTGGTAAAAAAATGGATGCCAAGTCACATTTTATAAGGTTTAAAGCAAAAATAAATAAATAAAAATAATTAATTTTTAGTAATAATGCAGAATAAAGGACTTATTAAATTTTTCGCAATTCTATTTGCATTGGTGAGTATTTACCAACTTTCGTTCACTTTTGTAGCCAGTAAAGTAAAAAGCGATGCAAAATCTTTTGCTAATGGAAATGCTGACAAAGAAGTAAAATATTTAGATTCTATCGGTAAGGAAAAAGTATTCAATATTGGTTTTACTGATTTTACTTTTAATGAGGTAAGTGACAAACAAATCAATAAAGGTCTTGACTTAGAAGGAGGTATCAATGTGATACTTCAAATATCAGTGAAAGATATTTTAAAAGGATTATCTAATAATTCTAAAAATCCAGTTTTCAATAAATCTTTGGCTGACGCAACTGCGGATATGCAAGGAAATAAATCCTATTTGGATAAGTTTTTTGATGCTTTTGAAGCAAATTCAAAAGGAACGGTAAAATTAGCTTCTCCAGATATTTTTGCAAATAGAAGTTTGCAAGGTGAAGGTGGTGTTGATTTTCAAATGTCCGATTCTGAAGTTCAAAAAGTAATCAAAAGAAAAGTTGAAGAATCTGTTGAGAGTGCTTTTGGTGTATTAAGAAAACGTATCGATCAATTTGGTGTAACACAACCTAATATTCAAAAATTAGGTAACTCCGGTCAAATTCTTGTAGAACTTCCGGGTGCTAAAGATGTAGATCGTGCAAAAAAATTATTATCAAGTACGGCTCAATTACAATTTTGGGAAACGTATAAAATTGAGGAAATTGGTAATTTCTTAATGGCTGCTAATGAGTCATTGAAAAAAACAGAAGTAAAAATTACTGAAGTTAAACCAATAGTAAAAGATTCGTTAAGCGCTTTGCTTGCAGATACTAAGGATTCTACTGTTGCTAAAAAAGGTCAAAATCCTATATTTGATAAAATTGTTGGTCAAGGTGGAGGTCCAGTTTTGGGACTTTTCTCTCCAAAAGATACGGCAACAATCAATGGATATTTAAAAAGAGCAGATATCAGAATTTTATTAGCAGGTGATCAGCGTTACGCCAAATTTGTTTGGGGTATTCCAACAACAATAAAAGATGCTAAGGCAAAAGATATTGAAGTATTAGAATTGTATGCTTTAAAAGGAAATAGAGATAATGTTCCTGCTATGGCTGGTGGTGTTATTACTGATGCAAAAGATACTTTTGATCAATTGGGTAAACCAGCGGTTTCGATGCAAATGAATGGTCAAGGTGCAAAAGCTTGGGAAGAATTAACAGGAAGAGCATATACTCAAAAAAGTAATATTGCGATTGTTCTGGATGATGTGGTTTATTCTGCACCAGGCGTTTCTACAGGACCAATTTCAGGTGGTAGATCTGAAATTTCTGGAGCTTTTGATGTAACTCAAACTAAAGATTTAGCAAATGTTTTAAGAGCAGGTAAATTACCAGCTACTGCTGATATTGTGCAGTCAGAAGTTGTAGGGCCATCCTTAGGGCAAGAAGCTATTGACAATGGAACTAATTCAGCAATTATAGGTTTGCTTTTAGTATCATTATGGATGATGATTTATTATGGTAAAGCAGGTTGGTATGCTAACATTGCATTGGCGATAAACTTACTTTTCTTGTTCGGAATTTTAGCAAGTCTTGGTGCTGTTTTAACTTTGCCAGGTATTGCAGGTATTGTTTTAACAATGGGAACTGCTGTCGATGCAAATATTATTATTTACGAAAGAGCAAAAGAAGAATTAAGAGCGGGTAAAACGCTGGAGGAAGCAGTTAAAACATCCTATAGCTGGAGAGGTGCGATGTCATCAATTACAGATGCGAATGTTACGCACATTTTAACAGGTGCTGTGTTGTTTATATTTGGTTCAGGACCAATTAAGGGTTTCGCGACTACATTATTAATAGGTATCATAACGTCATTATTTACTTCTATTTTTATCGCTAGAATTTTTATTGACTTGAATATTAGCAAAAAGAACAACTTGACATTTGTTACTAATTTCTCTAAGAACATGTTCAACAACTTTCATTTTGATTTCTTAGGAGTTAAAAAATGGACGTATTTGTTTTCAAGTATTGTAGTAGTAATCAGTGTAATATCGTTAGCAACAAATGGTTTAGATGAAGGAGTTGATTTTGTGGGAGGAAGAACATTTCAAGTGCGTTTCGAGAAACCAGTTGAAACAGAAACTGTAAAAGCAGAATTAGCTAAAGTTTTAGATGGTAGCGCCGAGGTGAAAATTTTTGGTAATAGCAACCAATTAAAAATAACAACGAAGTATAAAGTTGAAGAGCCAGGAATAAAAGCAGATGAAGAAGTAAACAAACTATTGTTTGGAACTTTGAAAAAGCATTATTCAGCAGATATGACCTATGAAAAATTTGTAAACGCATACGAAGGGAAAACTTTTGGTATCGTACAAGCATCAAAAGTAGGTCCAACAGTTGCTGAGGATATCAAAACAAATGCGTATTGGGCCGTTCTTGGTGCTATGGCAATTGTGTTTTTATACTTGATGATCAGTTATAGAAAATGGCAATATAGTTTAGGTGCGATTGCAGCTGTGGCGCACGATGTTATTTTTGTATTAGGTATTTATTCTTTATGCTATAAGTTCATGCCTTTCGGAATGGAGATTGATCAGCACTTTATTGCTGCGATTCTTACTGTAATTGGTTACTCAATGAATGATACTGTAATTGTATTTGATAGAGTTCGTGAATTTTTAGCTGGAAAGACTAAAGGTACTTTCTCTGATATTGTAAATCAATCTATTAATACAACAATGTCTAGAACTATTAATACATCCTTAACGATGATTGTGGTTTTACTAATTATGTTTATTTTTGGTGGTGATTCTATTAGAGGATTTATCTTCGCAATGTTAGTAGGTATCATTGTAGGAACATACTCTTCATTGTTTATTGCGACACCAGTTTTGGTTGACACCATTTCTAAAGAAGATAAAAATAAAGTAGAAAAAGAACATCAAGAAGTTTAGTGTAATTTTTATACAAGGTTAAAAAAAGAGATTCAACGAAAGTTGAATCTCTTTTTTTTGGTCAAAAGTAGCCTATAGATTAGTCTCTTTCTTTGTTTTGCTACTGTGTAAAGAATTTTATCTTGTATTTACTATTCTAGATTATTAAGGTTTTTATAATGTAATTTGTATGCAAATACCACCGTATCTTATCTAGTATTTTTCAATTAAATTAATAAAGGTGGAGTGACCTTTCATTACTTTGAAAGTGTTGAACTACGATTTGACAAAAGGATTACTAGTTTTAGAATATTCAATAATCATCATAATGGGTGAGTAGTTGCAAAGTTTTTGTTACAATGAGTTACTTTCTGCGTTGTTAGTTTGTTGTTTATAAATTCTTTCATGTTAACATAGAATATTAGTATTAAAATAAAAGCGTTATCCACTCAGTTGCAGATAACGCTTTGTTATTTTGTAATAATATAGTTTTTATCACTGCTATCCGAAAGTCTAAAATAAAAAGAGCCTTAGAATCCCGTATTTT
>NZ_JBWJVK010000054.1:0-11739 GCF_056428945.1 Flavobacterium sp. GNP010
GAGATATACAAGCAAGACAAACCCTTTATAAAACAAATTGGTACAAGAAAATTTGGAATAGAATTTCTCTTAAAAGGTATTTATATTAACGACGACAAATTTTATTTTCATACACAAATTAAGAATTCAAGCTTCGTTTCATTTCCGATTGATTTTATAAATTTTAAAGTGATAGATAAAAAGAAAGCCAAACGCACGGTTGTACAAGAAGTAATTAAACAACCAATACGAGTTTATAACGCTATCGATGAGGTACAAGGAAAAACGGTTTCCAGAAATATTTTTGTTTTGGATCAATTTACGATCGCTGATGACAAAGTACTTCGCATAGAACTCCATGAAAAAAATGGTAGCCGATTGCAAGTTTTGGAGATTAAAAACAGCCACTTACTTAAATCCAAGTTAGTTAAGAAGCAACATACAGCGGAAGATTTAGAGTAGTGATCAAAACTAAATAACAAGTGATTGCTTTACTAGATATAGTTTAGCAGTCACTTTGATTTTAAAAATTATAAAAAAATTTAACTATCTTTAAATAAGACACTTGTTGTTAGGTTGTTGCTAGTTTGTTGCTTTTTTTTGTAAATTTATAAAGTAATTTTTATAAATCTTTGAATATGAATCCTGCATTGTTTTTAGGTATAATTGCTCTAATTATAGGTGTAAGCCTTCGATATTGGATCAACAGACGCAAGTTTGACAGACGGAGTCCAATGGGAGTTGAGGGGTTTTCGAGTTACGAAAAATCAGTAGTAGTAACATTCTTTGAAAGAGTGACCATATGGATTTCCATTGGATTAATTTTTTTTGGTCTTCTTATGTTATGGAGTTATTCGAAAAAGGAGTCAAACGAAAAGAGGCCAGCTCCAATCAAAGTAGAAAATTTGCAATAATAAAGCGGCATTCTTTTGCTTCTTTTCTTTTGACGCTTTTGTGGAAAGAAAAGAAGACAGAAATAAGTAATAGGATAACGAATATCCTATCATTCAACTCGAACCTTTTCAGAAAAAATAGAAGGAAGCATTGCGTACTGATTACTTTTTTCTGAAGTGGTTCAACCTGCTTCTTCAAAAAGACTTTCCCGACCATTTGGAAGGGAAGGTCTTTTTGAAGTTCAAAATTGCAGTATATATATTCCGTAATACAAGAATTTAAAACTAATAAAAATAGACGGCCACTGCCAAAGTGGGCCGTCTATAGTTTTTAAAAGGATTATTAATTAAAGCAATTCACACCAAGTTTTTGAAAATTAGTACAGATTTCAAAAGCTTTTTGAGATTTTAATTGAGCAGTACCCCCAAAAATAATAGATTGCAATTTGGCTTCGGTATCCTTATAGCTACGTACATTTTGGTAGTAGCCTGTTACAGCGTTGTAAGCTCCAAACAAAGTTCCTTTTGTAGTGTTCATTTGTTGTGATTCACTTGTCATAGCATAGGCAAAAGCATCTTCAACGGTATTTTTAAATACTGTGGATATTTCGTCATCATTTCCAGTTTTTAGATGTTGTAAGGTTTCTTTGTTAGGGCATAGTGCGAATTGGATCATTTTTTTAATCTCATTGTCGGCCACTTTTACTTTTGCCCAATTATTAAAAATGTCCTCTAAATGATTGCTAAATTCGTTTGCCAATCCCATTACTTTGTGCGCATTCTCCAAACGTTGTTTTGCTCCTGAAGTATGGCGTATGCGTACTACATTACTCATATTGCGAAGAGATGCGTTTAGGGTATTTTGGCAAACAATCCTAACGGGTGTAAATGCTGCCGTAATGCTTCCGCTACCATCGTGTGAAGTAGTGAGGAAAATATATTTTTCTGTAACATCATCACCATTGCCAACACGAATATAGTCCGGTAATTTAGCCGTAATAAAAATACGTTCTCCATTTCCTAAAGCGCCTGCAGTCTCGTACAAAATCCCATCCGTACCACCTACAATGGCATCGAAGAAACTAAATGCTTCACGATTTTGTACGATGTGATACTCTTTACCGACTACACCCAAAATAGCATTGTTATCCGTGCGTATAGTAGCAAAATAATTGGGTACGTTTACTTCGTTGCCCCTTATTTCTAAACTGTCAGTAGGATCAATTATGTTTGATGCGTTGGTATAAAGAGGACTTTTTATAACTTCATAATCAAGTCCTGCGTGTTTAATAGCTTCGGCGCTTGTTGGATAGTCTGCTACTATTTGACCTAAACCGTGCCAAGCTTTTTCTTGTACGCTAAAAAAGGAATAACGTCCTGTTCTTTCATTGAAATTTAAATTGTGTGCCATGATATTAAAATTTTAAAAGTTAAAAAAATGATTAAGTATTTAGTGTTAAAATGGTAGATCATCTATAGGTTCTTGTATCATAATCTTTGTATTTTCTTGTTTTACGATAGCCTGTGTATGTTCTATTTTCTTATTATTTCCATGTAATTTAATAGTAGATGTGTGAAAATTTAAGCTAGATCTTAGTTCTCCGTTATTAGCAGTCCAGGCTCTTGTACTTATTCTGCCTGTTAGCTCTACTAAAGCACCTTTGATGAGTATTTTTGCTACATTTGGACTTATCCAGTAGGAGCAATCAAAATAGCTAGTTTGCTCTATGCGTTCGCCTTGCTTATTTCGATAACTATCATTGATAGCTACTGAAAAATTCACTACTTTTTTGTCCTGCGGTGTTGTGTGTACATCCGCATCCCTTGTCAATCTTCCGATGATGTTCATGATTTTTTATTTTAGGATTATTTTTTAAATTAATTTATTCGGTAATGAGAGGAGGTGCTGTTTTGTTTCACTCTAATTCCAATATAAATAGTATTAAATTTCATTGTTGACATTTTTTTTATTCATCCAAAGAGCCGGAGTATGCTATGTTTCGTTTCGAGAGCATAAAAGGTTAGTGTTTAGCAAAAACAAGGTTTTATCAAATAAATACTACCCGAATGGGTGGAGATTTTTTGATAAACCCGTAGGGCTTGACCTTTTTTTTGCGTTAAAAACACTAGAATACCTTTGCTCTTGAAATGGGACAATTTAGCATACTGGTTTTTGAATAGTAATAGACTGGAAGCAAGGTTGCAAAGAGGATTGTATGGGATTATAAAGTACAAGGTGACTCGTCAAATAAATAGTATGTAATATTATCAATCAACTATTTATCCAAAATAATGGTATGGCTAGATAAGCCATGAAAAAGGATCTTGAAAATTATGGATACGTAGCCGCTTAAATTTTCAAGATTCTTTTATTGATTATCCGACTAAGCTCTTTTGTGCTGAAGCGTAGCGGAAGTATAAATGTGCTTTGAGGATTGTATTGAATTATAATTGCTGCTCTTTAAATTGTTTATAATTTCAATTTTACAAAAATGAAAAATTTCTTAAGTGATTTAATGTTTTAGATTAGTGTGAAATAACTAAAGAATACGACTTAAATCGTCAGCCTTTTATTGGTAGTCTGTGAGGTATAAGGAATTACGATTTACTATTAAACAGAAGTTGTATAAAGTCAAGATTGTATTAAATAATAGACATTTGTAGTCAAATTGTGTCTTTAGATGACAGTGTACAGTTTATGAAATGGTTCTCTTTAAATTTAATCAACTAATTTTTATTGTTAACATTACAATTATCATTTAGTTGCTTAACGAAGAAAGGGAGGTTGTTTATGGAGGATGAAGTTAAAGACTTGATTAATATAGATATAGACTTGTTAAAAGATATAAATAATATTGAGAAAGAACAAAAATTTGTAAATTTGATGGTCGATATTATTATCACAATCACATTAAACGAATTAAATGAAAAGAGCGATTAGATATTTAAGGTTCAGTCAATTGGGGCAAAGTAATGGTTCGATTGAAAGGCAAGAGCTTTATACAGATCAGTGGCTACAATTTAACAATGTTGAATTAGCTGATACTTTTATTGACCGCGGAAGAAGTGCAAAAACATTTGATCGCCCCGATTTTATAAAGCTTCAAGCGTTTATTTCCAAACATTTTAAAAGTGTTGATTATCTTCTGGTAGATCAGATGGACAGGTTTAGTAGAGATGCCGGTGAAGCAATGAGTATGGTTAAAATGCTACAACGAAAATACAGTATTCAAGTTGTAAGTGTCACTGAGGGAATAACATTTGATTATGATACGCCAGGAAGCTTTTTTAGGGCAGGACTACAACTTCTGTTAGCAGAAGAAGATAATATTAATAGAAGTATTAAAATCAGAGGTGGTTTATATACGGCTAGAGCAAAAGAAGGACGATATATTGGAATTAAGGCTCCCTTCGGCTATGTTAAATCTGGTGAAGGAAAAGCTAGAATGCTAGTAATTGAAGAGTCTCAGGCCAAGACAATTAAATTTATGTACGATTCTTATCTGCATGATATTCCACTTTATATAATTAAAGAACAAGCGTTTAAACTGGGGTTTAAAGCGAGAGGGAATACTGCAGTTGAGAGGATTTTGACAAATCCTGTTTATGCAGGTATGTTGCAGGTACAGGGTTATAAAGAGTATCCTGGAGGAATCTTTCCCGCAATACATGAGGCAATAATTGATAACACAACTTGGCAATTGGTGCAAAATAAAATGAAGAAGCCTGAAAAAATCAGGACAATATTGGATGAAAACTTACCACTTCGGGGGATTTTAAAATGTCATTGTGGAAACATACTTACAGGTGCTCCATCAAGAGGAAAATCTGGAAAGTATTTTAACTACTACAAGTGTAAAACGTCTAAACATAATAATATTAGCGCACTCAAAGCACACAATCAGCTTGCTGAAATTTTTGAGCTGATGAGTTTGCCACAAAATATAATATCTGATATTAAAAAGTCATCTGTTACAAAAATGGAAGAGAATTTAAAATCTAATAAACTTGTAATAAACCAAAAGAAAATTCTACTAGATGCAGCTCAAGAAAAAATGTTTTCTGTTGAAGAGAAATGGATTAAAAATGAGATATCTAAAGAAACATATGATAGATGGTATACCACTTATAATACCGAAGTCACATCTTGCAAAGATTCTATCACTCGTCTAAGCCATGTAGATAAACATGCATTTACAATTTTACAAAAAAACTTGGATTTACTTGTTGATTTAAAATCAATATATAATCGAGCTACTATTACCCAAAAGAGAGAATTTGTAAAGTTGGTGTTCGACAGCAACTTATACTATCAGGATGGTATCTATCGAACACCTACAATGATTGATTTATTATCTCGTAATCAGCTGTTAATGAAGGAAAAAGGTTTGCTTTTATATGATAAAAAAAGGGATGATTTTTCAATCATCCCATCCAGTGGAGTCGCCGGGAATCGAACCCGGGTCCAAACAAGCAACTAAAAAGCTTTCTACGCGTTTATTTCCTGATTGAGTTTTCGATAGTGTGCTAGGCCAGAAACAGCCACACGCTACTTATCTTCTTAATTTTGAAATCCACCCGAAGCTCATGGAAATCTAGGTTTATTTTTACGGTTCTCCTGGACTGAACGCCACAAACCAAGGCTTTCAAGGAGAATCCAGCTTTCCTATCTGATAGGAACGTGGCGTAATCGTACTATAATTCGGATTATGCAGCTAAAGCGTAGTTATTTTCGCCGTGTAAAATGGTAAGATCTTATATTTACGAGCAAGGTCTCAATGCTCGACGTGCTTACTGATCAATTCGACTTGCTGTCAAAACCAGTCGACCCCTTTTTATTTAAAATCAAAAACTGAATTTAAGTCTGCAAATGTACACTTTTTAACTTGAAAAAGTAGTGCTAAATCATACTCAATTAATATTACTTTATTCTTTTATTGGTCTCAAAAATAGTTAAAACTATGTACTTTAGTGCATTTCCCTTTCAGGTTCTAAAAATATTTACCGCAAATTCGCAAATTATTTTTTACGTTGCAAGTCTTTAAATTTGCGAATTTGCGGTGGATTTTACATTTTAACCTCGCAGACTTTCAGTCTGCCAAACAAAATCTATGGACTTTAAGACCATAGTGGTTTAGTTTTATTCGTCTTTCAATTTGAAGGGATAGTCTCCAAACAACACTGCTAGTTTCCTTACGTCGTATGTTTTTCTGGTAAATTTATTCGACAGTGCAATTATAGTGACGCCTTCTTTTCTTAGCGTAATGTAGGATGATGTATTCCCATGCCACCAACCGTTATGAAAATAGAAGTTTTGCCCTGTTTGCCAATTAATCATTCTAATTCCTAATCCATAATTTTTGGTACCCTTTCTTTCGTTGCTATACCCTTGGTATACTTGTTTTTGAAGATCAGGAGTCAAAAATTTTGAACTACTTCTGGCTCTATCAAATTTCAATAAATCTCGTGGCGTAGAATAAATATTTTTATCGCCATAAATTGCATCCAAGTAGTCTTTGCCAATTTCTACTTTGTTTCCTTTATAAGAGGTAACGGCAGAATCTTTATCCCTATCGTAGTCAAAAACATAAGTATTTTTCATGCCCAGCGGTCGAAAAATAATTTGGTGCATGGCATCTTTATAGGAAAGTTTTGTAATTTTTTCGATTATTAAAGCCAACATCGCATAATTAGTATTGCAATAACTAAAGCGTGTGTCTGTTTTAAACTCTAAACCAATATTTTTTGTTGCCATAATGCTCAAAATATCTTGGTTTGTTAATATGTTATGCCTATCCCAAACTGTTTTGTCACGATCTGTAAAATAGGCATAATTACGCATACCGCTTCTGTGATTCAACAAGGTTCGAATGGTAACATCTGGATAGGGGAATTCCTTTAAAATTGTGTTTACATTCTGATCTAAGTCAATCCTTTTTGCATTCACTAATTTTAGAATTGCAGTGGCTGTGATCACTTTACTCACTGAGGCAATGTGCAGTGGAGTAGATTTGGTAATTAGTGTTTTAGCTCTAAAATTAGAATACCCTTCGTACTGTTCGTAAATAATTTGGCCATTTTTAGCAACCAGAAAACTTCCGTTAGCACTATTGTTAGGCCAGTTTTTTTTGTAAAAAGAGTCTATAGAAGCCTTTTTTGTTTGAATATATTGAGCGGTTAACTTTGGCTCAGATTCTTTTAAGGGCTTCATTGCAGGCAATGTACTTTTAGGGAGTTGTGCATCGTTTAATTCGATTTTCTTTTTCTCTTTATTGCAAGAGCTCAAAACCAAAAAAAGAAGCGATATATGTAGTATCTTTGTGTTTTTTGTAAAATTCATTGTCAAAGTGATAGAAAAGCAAATATATAGAATCAATGTCTTTTGATACACTGTTTTTTTGAAACCTTAACAGTACTTTATAACTAAGCATTCCTTGTGTTTTTGTATCGTTTTGTACATCAGTGTTTAAAAGTATCTTACTTCCCGAATTGTACTAAAAAATAAATCATTTTTAGATTAAATTGTTATATTTGTAACAATAATGTATTGTAAAGTTATATTTAAAATAATAAGATAAGAGAATATATGAAATTTGGAATCATAAAAGAAAGAAAAAATCCACCAGACCGAAGAGTTATTTTTTCACCAGATGAGCTGACGAGATTGAAAAATCAGCACCAAAATTGTTCCATAAAAGTAGAAAGTTCTGATATTCGGATTTTTACTGATGCGGAATATTCAAATGTAGGAATTGAAGTTGCTACTGACATCAGTGATTGTGATGTATTATTTGGAGTTAAAGAAGTTCCTCTAGAAAATTTAATTCCCAATAAGGCTTATTTCTTTTTTTCACATACTATAAAAAAACAGCCCTACAATAGAAAATTATTACAGGCAATTTTAGAAAAAAATATTGATTTGTATGATTACGAAACTATTGTAGACGAACACAATCGCAGATTAATAGGTTTTGGTCGCTATGCGGGAATCGTAGGTGCATACAATAGCATTAGAGCTTTCGGAATAAAATTTGAGTTATTCAAATTGCCAAAAGCAGAAACATTATCTGGTAAAGAAGCTTTAATTTCACATTTAAAACGCTTGGTTTTACCACCCTTAAAATTTGTAATTACGGGAACTGGAAAAGTAGGAAATGGTGCCAAAGAAATCTTGGATGCTATAAAAATTAAGGAAGTTTCAGTTGAAAATTATCTAACAAAAAACTATACACAACCAGTCTACACCCAGATTGATGTTTTGGATTATAACAAACGCAAAGACGGACAAGTATTGGATTTTAATGACTTTTACGACAATCCAAAGGACTACATTTCAGATTTTGAGCGATTTACAACGATCTCTGATGTTTATATTTCTGGGCATTTTCATGCCAATGATGCTCCCGTAATTTTAAGTCGTG
This sequence comes from Flavobacterium sp. GNP010, assembly GCF_056428945.1. Lineage (NCBI taxonomy): Bacteria > Pseudomonadati > Bacteroidota > Flavobacteriia > Flavobacteriales > Flavobacteriaceae > Flavobacterium > Flavobacterium sp. GNP010. Next base: position 8,294 of record NZ_JBWJVK010000054.1, read on the forward strand.
AGATGCTGCAATCCAAAGATTGTAAAATTAAAGTTGTTGCTGATGTTTCCTGTGATGTCAATGGCCCTATTGCTTGTACACTTCGATCATCTACAATTGCAGAACCTTTGTATGGTTACTTACCAACAGAGCATAAGGAAGTTGATGTTTTTCATCCTGCAGCAATCGTAGTTATGGCAGTTGATAATTTGCCATGTGAATTACCAAAAGATGCCAGCGAGGGATTTGGAGAAATGTTTTTAGAACATGTTTTTCCTTCTTTCTTCAATGGTGACAAAGATGAAGTACTAAAAAGAGCTAAAATAACTGAACAAGGAAAATTGACTCCAAGATTTAGTTATCTGCAAGATTTTGTAGATGGGAAGTAATTTTTATTCTAATACGTTTAAAAAAACAGTTGTAAAATTAATTTTGCAACTGTTTTTTTTTATCGATGGCTAGCATTTTTTATAAATCAACTTTTTTGTTTCTTCTATATTTTATTGATTCGATTAAATTTTTGCACAAAAGACGATTATTTTCTTTTTTAGCCTCTCTTTTCTTATATTAACACAAAAAATCGATTTTTTTTGAAATTTTAAGATTTATTAGTTTTAAAAACCAAAATAATAATCTAATTTGCCTTCGACAATGTTTAATTATATGTTAAAATAAGAATTGTCTTTATTATAAGGAACCATTAACCCAAAAAGACCAATGAGAACGAACTTTACATTACTATTATTTTTACTTATTTCTTTTACTGGATTAGCTCAAAAAAATGAAATTAAACAGGCTCAAGCCGAATTTAAAAACGGTAACTTAAATGGAGCTTTATCTACATTAGTGAAAAGTGAATATTTAATTATTAATGCAACCTATGATGATAAGTCTGAATTTTATAAGTTAAAAGCAGAAATCTATAAAAGTATTGCAGACAAAAATATTGACCCTGGGGCAAACTTAACTGCTGCTGTTGCTGCTTACAACCAATTGATGTTTGAGGAAGATCTAGGCCAACAATATAAATATACTTTGAAAGCAAAAGAAGCTATTAAGTTGATTAAAACTGAAATGGAAAATAGTGCCAATAAGGATATTAAAGCTGAAAAGTACGCTGACGCAGCAAAAAAAATGTATAGTTTGTATGAATTAGATAAAAAAGACACTATTAATCTATACTTGTCTACATCCTATTATATGAAGATTAAAGATTATGATGCGGCTCTTGTGAACTACAAATTATTACGCAAAATAAACTACACAGGCAAAGGAATGGAGTACTATGCTGTAAATAAGAAAACAAATGTAGAAGAGTTGTTTTTATCCGTTAGTGATAGAGACATTAATATAAAAGCGGGTTTACATGAAAGACCAAAAAATGTTTCGGCTAAATCTAAAAAGAATGAAATTTTCCTGAATATGGGTTTCATTTACAGCGAAAAAAAAGACTTAAAATCAGCTGAAAATATTTACAAAGAGATGATTGCATACAGTCCTAAAAGTACGGAACCTTACTTAGAATTAGCATATACCTTGCTGGATCAAAAGCGAGCTTTAAGTGAACAAATGAGTCTTTTGGGAACTACAGCAAGTGAAATGCTTGCCTATGATAAACTAAAGTTAAAAATGGATGATGTCGTTAAAGAGGCCATTTCATACTTAGAAAAAGCAAATGCAATCGAACCCAAGAATACAATTGTTTCCGATTTATTGCTTAAATTATATCGATCAATGGATTTAACTGCAGAATACAATGCGCTAAAAGCTAGATTGTAATTTCCATAAATTATTAAACATAATAAAAGCCCTGTAATTTATAAGAATTACAGGGCTTTTTGTTTAATTCAGAGGTTTATTATTTGAGACTTCCAACCATATCTTCGGGTTTAACCCAAGCATCAAAATCTTCTGGAGTTACATAACCCAAACGAACGGCTTCTTCTTTTAAAGTAGTTCCGTTTTTATGTGCAGTTTGTGCAATTTCGGCTGATTTATAATAGCCTATTTTTGTATTCAAAGCCGTTACTAACATCAATGAATTGTCAACCAATTCTTTGATGCGTTTGTGATTTGGTTCAATTCCTTGCGCACAATGTTCGTCAAAAGACATACAAGCATCACCTAACAATCTAGCTGATTGCAAGAAATTTGCAGCCATTAGGGGTTTAAAAACATTCAATTCATAATGACCTTGCATTCCTCCAACAGTAATAGCAACATCATTTCCCATAACTTGCGCGCAAACCATCGTCAATGCTTCACATTGTGTTGGGTTTACTTTTCCTGGCATAATAGAAGATCCAGGCTCATTTTCTGGGATAATTATTTCTCCAATTCCGGAGCGTGGTCCAGAAGCTAACATTCGCACATCGTTTGCAATTTTATTCAATGAAACAGCTAGTTGCTTTAAGGCTCCGTGTGTTTCTACTATAGCATCGTGTGCAGCCAATGCTTCAAATTTATTTTCGGCAGTAACAAATGGATGTCCTGTAAATTCGGCAATATATTCTGCTACTTTTACATCGTAACCTTCTGGTGTATTTAATCCTGTTCCTACCGCAGTGCCGCCTAGAGCAACTTCTGATAAGTGAGCTAATGTATTTTTAACCGCTTTCAAACCGTAGTTTAATTGCGCTACATAACCTGAGATTTCTTGACCTAGAGTAAGTGGTGTAGCATCCATTAGATGTGTACGTCCTATTTTTACGACAGTATTAAACTCAATAGCCTTAGCGTGTAGTGTATCTCTTAATTTTTCAACACCTGGAATGGTAACTTCTACAACTGCTTTATAGGCAGCAATATGCATTCCTGTTGGGAAGGTGTCATTTGAAGATTGTGATTTATTGACATCATCATTGGCTTTAATAAATTGTTCGCCTTCGCCAATATTAAATCCTTTCAGCACTTGCGCACGATTTGCAATTACTTCATTGACATTCATGTTACTTTGCGTACCAGAACCCGTTTGCCAAATTACCAATGGAAATTCGTTATCTAATTTTCCAGCTAGGATTTCGTCACACACGGCACCTATTGCATCTCTTTTTTCAAGGGGTAATACTCCTAAATCACAATTGGCGTAAGCCGCTGCTTTTTTAAGATAAGCAAAACCTTCAATAATTTCCTTTGGCATGGAAGCCGATGAACCTATTTTGAAGTTATTTCTGGAACGTTCTGTTTGTGCGCCCCAATATTTATCTGCTGGAACTTGCACTTCACCCATGGTGTCTTTTTCTATTCTGAATTTCATTTTGTTGTTATTTAGAAAAAATTATTTTGTTTATTACGTTTTTTAGCCCTGATGGGAATGGAAATCCTTTTATTTTTATTTTCAAAAATAAAAGATTGGAGTGTACAGCGGGAAATAGCTCCAAATTCTGAGTTCAAAAATAAGGATAATTCCTTTTTTATAAAAATTGATTGGTAGTTTTTATAGTTTTTTATTGGTACGAAAAGGAATT
>NZ_JBWJVK010000055.1:0-11376 GCF_056428945.1 Flavobacterium sp. GNP010
TTATGTTTTAAATCGCTGTAAACGTGAATTTTGTAAGTAATTTTTTTTTCGCTCATAAGCACGCTCCAAAGCAGAAGGTAACAAAATGGATAATAAAATGAGCTTTGCGTACCTAAACGCATGCGTATCTTACCTGGCTGTATTTCTTAAATCTTTCGGAATTCGTTCTTTGTTTATGTTTGTATAGCTCTTCCCCTTGTCTGAATCTTTCAAAATAGCCTGCCTTAACAGTATTATATCAAAAAAATACTTGAGATCGATAAAAAATGGTTTTCCTTGTATACTAATCGCTTTATCATTTTCTCCTATTATATAAGGTAACTGATTTTGGGTTGGCGTTAGTTCTTATCCTCTGGATTGCACTGTTTGTCCTAATTATTCTGGGCGCGCGTTAGGGATAGAAGCGAATAGCCCACAGTTAAGTGAAGTGCAACGGAACTTAACGAGGACTTGTAGCGTATAGCCCGACTCCTTATATATAGAAAGGCGATTATCCTTTTCGATAATCGCCTTTCTATATATAAGGAGGAACGCCAAAAAAAAACTACTTTTTCAGCTTTTCAGCTCTAGATTCCCAAGAGTCAGTTAGATTATCATAATCAACTGGTTTAGCCGGATTCTGATTTTGTAATCTTCCCGAATCGAAAGCCCGCACTAATATCGTTTCTATCAGGTAGTCTTCATTAACGTCGAAAGGCGCATACTTTGTTTTCAAATTGATGTCAAACATACTTGCCGCCGTATTAGACCAAAATGCTTTCCAACCACTTTTGAGATTTTTGACCAACTCATATGTTGTAGTGCCTGTTTGTCGATGAATCAATTTGACTAATATTTGGCCTTGTTTACGAGAAAGCTTTTTAAGTTTAGCTTCGAACTCATTACTCAAATAATTCTCTACTATCTTGAAGTATCTTTTTTTCTCCTTATTTGTTTTAAGGTTTGCCATTCCTTTATTAAGAATGGTTAATCTCTCAGACGCTAGTTTTGCATAAGGATAGGTTTTATACACTCGACTTTGTAGCAGTAAAAATTGCTTTCTTGCATCGGGATCCATTTTTCCCTTATATATTAACACTTCGGGTAATTGAATAGTATCATTCAGTATCGATTCGTCATCTTCTAACTCATAACCCATCTTTGTAGTATCCTGAGGTATGACCTGTGCATTAAGAGACAGGGTGGTAAATAAACAAAATAACAAAAATTTAATTAGCTTCATATAGGGAAATTTAATTGCCAAAATTATACATTATATACACAAGTGTAATGCCAAATTTATAATTTAGCAAAAAAATAATTTTATGAGCACTAAATCAATATTAAACAAGTCATCACTTGATTTTTTAGAAAACTACCTTAATAATGCATCACCAACAGGTTATGAAAGTGGCGGGCAGAAATTATGGATGGAATACCTGAAACCTTATGTAGATACTTTTATAACGGATACTTATGGTTCTGCTGTTGGTATCATAAATCCAGATGCACCTTATAAGGTAGTGATTGAAGGTCATGCTGACGAAATTTCATGGTACGTTAATTATATTACGGATGATGGATTAATCTATGTGATTAGAAATGGTGGTTCAGATCACCAAATTGCACCTTCAAAACGCGTTAACATTCATACTAAAGCAGGAATCGTAAAAGGTGTTTTTGGCTGGCCGGCTATTCATACTCGTAATAGAGGAAAAGAAGAAGTGGCAAAAGTGGATAATTTATTCATTGATATTGGTTGTGAAACAAAAGAACAGGTAGATAACATGGGAGTTCATGTAGGTTGCGTGATTACGTATCCTGATGAATTCATGATTTTGAACGAAAACAAATTTGTTTGTCGCGCCATTGACAACCGTATGGGTGGCTTTATGATTGCCGAAGTAGCTCGATTGTTACACGAAAACAAAATAAAACTTCCTTTTGGATTGTATATCACCAATTCGGTTCAGGAAGAAGTAGGTCTTCGTGGTGCAGAAATGATTACCAAAACCATCAAGCCAAATGTTGCGATTGTCACTGATGTTTGTCATGACTCTACTACTCCAATGATCGAAAAGAAAATTGAAGGTGATACAAAAATTGGTAAAGGTCCTGTAGTAACTTACGCCCCTGCTGTTCAAAATAATTTGAGAGAATTAATTTTAGAAACCGCTATTGCAAATGAAATTCCGTTCCAAAGACTGGCTTCTTCTCGTGTTACGGGTACGGATACCGATGCTTTTGCATACAGTAATGGCGGCGTAGCTTCGGCTTTGATATCCTTGCCTTTGCGTTATATGCACACTACGGTTGAAATGGTGCATCGTGATGACGTTGAAAACGTGATTAAATTGATTTACGAAACCTTATTGAAATTAGAAAACGAAGAAACATTCTCTTATTTCAAATAGTTTTTAGGAGCTAATCCCGCTATCTGTTGCAATCTTTCTAGTCCTGAACTTGTTTCAGGATCCTGAAACAAGTTCAGGACTAGAAAGGATTTCCACTTTTATCGGGGCTAAAAACCGCAGTTCAAATTATGAATTGCGGTTTTTTTGTTAACTTTACTCATACAATTCATAAAAATGCAAACCACTGCCAAATCAATCCAAGCGTATTTAGAAGAAATCCCCGAGGATAGAAAAATTGCTTTTGCAAAACTTCGGAAAACTATACAAGAGAATATTCCGAATGGATTTGTTGAACAAATGTCTTACGGTATGATTGGTTATGTAGTGCCACATTCCATCTATCCAAACGGATATCATTGTGAACCAAAACTCCCGTTACCCTTTATAGCTATTGCTTCGCAAAAAAATTTTATTGCGCTTTACCATATGGGAATTTATGCTGAACCGAAATTACTGCATTGGTTTGTCACCGAATATCCAAAACACAGCAAACAAAAATTAGATATGGGAAAAAGTTGCATCCGATTTAAGAAAATGGACCAAATCCCTTTTAATTTAATTGCTGAACTCGTCCAAAAAATAGCAGTAGAAGAATGGATAGCTTGTTATGAATCATCATTCAAAAAATAAAAAACCGCAATTCAAAATTATGAATTGCGGTCTATATTTAAACTTATGTCAAATGTTCTATCTGTTCGCTAGATATTCTAAAACATTTTTCTCTATTCTTTCATCTATATTAGTGATATCTGCTTTTACGAATTTTTCTCCTAAGATATTTTCGTATAATTCAATATATCTTTCAGAAACAGTTTCTATATATTCGTCTGTCATATTAGGAATTTGTTGCCCTTCCAGTCCTTGAAAACCATTTTCGATTAACCAACGACGAACAAACTCTTTCGATAATTGTTTTTGTTCTTCTCCGCTGTTTTGACGTTCCTGGTATCCTTCTGCGTAAAAATAACGAGAAGAATCCGGTGTGTGAATTTCGTCAATCAAGACAATAACCCCTTCTTTAGTTTTTCCAAATTCATATTTAGTATCGACCAAAATCAATCCACGGCTTGCAGCAATGTCAGTTCCTCTTTGAAACAAATCTCTTGTGAATTTTTCTAAAACAAGGTAATCTTCTTCAGAAACGATTCCTTTCGATAAAATATCCTCGCGAGAAATATCAGCATCGTGTTCGCCGTTATCTGCCTTGGTTGTCGGCGTAATAATAGGTTCTGGGAATTTATCATTTTCTTTCAAATAGTCAGGCATTGAAACTCCGCATATTTCTCTTTTGCCAAGTGAATATTCACGAGCAGCATGTCCCGAAAGATAGCCACGGATTACCATTTCTACTTTGAAAGGCTCACATAAATGACCCACGGCTACATTAGGATCAGGAGTTGCAATTAACCAATTAGGTACAATATCCTGTGTCAATTCCATGAATTTAGTTGCAATCTGGTTTAGAATTTGACCTTTGTACGGAATTCCTTTTGGCAAAACTACATCAAAAGCAGAAAGCCTGTCTGTAGCTACCATGACCAGAAGTTCATCATTGATATTATACACTTCTCTTACTTTACCGCGGTAAACAGATTTCTGGTTTGGAAAATTAAAATCAGTAGTTGTGATGGTGTTGCTCATTATGTTAGTTGTGTGTGTTTATTTTTGTTCCTGCAAATTTAAAACTATTTCATAGAGTTTCGCAATGAACAGAACTCTTAAATTTCAGTTTCAGCTCTAAAATTATTTTTTTAGTAACGTCTCATTAAATAAATTTAAGATTCGGCTGTATTCATCGACCCAAGAATAGGTTTCTTTAAAACCATGAGCTTCCACCGGAAAACTTGACAAGCTCCATTTTTTCTTTCCTAATTCGATAAAACGCTGAGACAAACGAACGATATCTTTGTATTCTACATTGTCATCGACCATTCCGTGAAGCATCAATAAATCGCCTTGTAAATTATCTGCAAAATAGATTGGAGAACTTTTTTTGTAAGCATCTGGATCTGTTTCTGGGAAATTAAGAATGTTTCCTGTGTAGCCATGATTGTAATGCGCCCAATCCGTAACAGAACGTAATGCTGCACCAGAAGCAAACTCTTTTGGAGTCGTCAGCATTCCCATCAACGTGATGAAACCTCCATAAGAACCACCATAAATCCCAACTCTTGACGCGTCAATCCCATAATTTTCTACAAGATAATTCTTGCCGTCAATTTGATCTGTTAAATCATTTCCGCCCATAAAACGGTAAATTCCTGTTCTAAAATCACGTCCGTATCCATCACTTCCTCTATAATCAATATCCAAAACGGTATACCCTAAATCGACCAATAAATTATGAAACATGTATTCTCTGTGGTATGTACTCCAATAGTTGTGTGCGTTTTGCAAATAACCTGCACCATGAACAAACAAGATTGCAGCTTTATTCGCATTGGCAGTTTGTGGTTTGTATAATCTGGCATTTACAGGAGTTCCATCCTGCGCTTTGAAAGTAATTACTTCCGGTTCACGCCATGAATATCCTTTGAAACTTTCCGATTTTGAAAACGTTATCTGATTTAAGTTGGTATTCATTTTATTAGGCGCTACGTACAATTCCCAAGGTTTATTTTTATACGAATAACGAACCAATACCGTACTTTCATCTGGAGACAAACTCACTTCATGAGCGCCATCTTTAGTTAAAATAGGTTGCAAAACGGCATTTGCCACGTCTACTTTATAAAAATTTCTGTTTCCCGGATGAGTAGTCGTTGTGTTTAAATAAAAAGACTTTTTGTCTTTTGACAAACTTACGTTACGCACTTCCCAATTTCCTTTGGTCAACTGTGTTTTCTTTTTTGACTTTAAATTATAAGTGTATAAATGAGAATAACCCGTTTCTTCTGATTGGAAAAAAATAGTTTCATTATCTCCCAAAAATCCAAGTGTACCTCGTGCGTAAGAATTAGAAGGGATTCCAGGTCCTCCTATCCAAGCTTCATCATGTTGATGATCTAATTCTTGAAAAGTTCCATTTTCTAAATTTAAACTAACAATCCATCGGTCTTTATTGTCCTGACTTCTTATTTCACTAATTGCATATGAACCGTTTTCATTATAAACAGGTTCTTGAACTACAATTAGTTTGTCCTTTTTTGCTGCAGTTTTTGATTTTTCATACAACTCAAAATATTTGGGAACATCCTGAATGTGACTCAACGATGAAAAATTCACAAAATAAACAGAATCTTTGGCGATGTTATAAATCCCGAATTTAGTAGCCAATACATTATCTACTGAAACTTTTTCTTTCGTTTCTTCAATTTGGTTATAACCATCGGATGTTATAAAAAGTTCCATTTTTTCACTCTTGCGTTCTGAATCTTCTATTAATCTAAAGGTGGCGAAGTTTCCTTTTGGATCCACTTTCAAACTTCCAAAGGTATTTTTCCCATAAAAATAGGGCTTTGGAAAATCAGATTTTGTAGCTTTTGATTTTGCCAAATTCCATTTTTTAAGTGCTTCTTGATCTCTGACAAATTGAAACAATTCCTCTTGTTGGTTTTTCAAAAAAGACTCTTTATCTGTGGTTTTCTCATCTGATTTTCCTTTACGAAAGTTTGTGATTTGAATAATGGAACCTTCATTTGTATTGAACTGAAAAAGATTTTCATTTTGTCTGAAATAAAGCACTCCTGGTACAGCACCCATTTGTAAATTAGCAATCGGACTACTTTGCTGATAGAGTTTTTTTGAGGTTTTACTTTTCAAAGAATACGAAAATAGTCTTCCTTTATCGATGTAATAATACAAATCGGGATTGGTAGTTTTTTTGAAATCTAATTTCGAAAAAGCAGCTTCATTTGGTGATGCCAATTCAGGTTTTGATAATCCGTTTTTCCAATAATAAGTACTAGTTCCCAATTCATTATTTGGATTCCAATCAAAATACACTTTTTGTCCATCTAAAGACCATCTTTCGTTTTCTGGAGAAACTCCAATGAAAGCATTTCCTTTCATGATTTCTTCGAGTTTTAGCGATTGACTTTGAGCTGAAATTGAAAAAAGAATAGCGATGATAACAGTAATTATTTTATTCATTTGTTTAATTTGTTTTAAAATAGGTTTATTTGGGTTTTGCATGGATATTAAAGAATTAAAATTTTGCTTTTAAGGCATTTGATTCATACGATCTTAAAAAAAATGATATTGTAGCTTCAAAAAAATCGATACCTTCTTGAAAGACTCAAAAATACATATTGCGATGAATCTTGCTAAATGCTATCTGCTTATAGTTTAACAACACATTTTGCTCAAGCAACACAATCAAAACAGTTTAGTGTTTATAAAAATGCCTTTTTAACTATCTATTCCTAACCGTGTAGCTTACTATTTTTTTATGGCAATACTACAAAAGCAATATACTTCAAAAATTAAAAATCGGTATTTTTAACTTCTTTTATTTAGTTAAAGATTTTTACAGCAATGGTTATAAATAAAACTTAAACGGTCTATCAATAAATTAACTTTTTATCTAAATTAAATTTTACAATTTATTAAGTTTTTATTATATTAGTAAAAATTTTAAATATATCATATGAAATCATTTGTTTTAAAGTGGTATCCAATAATATTAGCGTTCATTTGCATGTTATATTCAATTGGGTTAGGATTAGCCGGAAGGCAACAAGAAGCATTGTATTCGGCTCATTGGCCAGGAACAATTTTATTATTCGCAATAGCAATCCGTCAAAGAAGAAAACCATGAGTATCAGTTTTTTTATTATTGGAGGCATAATTTTTTTAATTTATATGTGCCTAACGTTTTGGAACATTTTTTATTCGAATAAAAAACAAAGGGAAGAAAATTATCCCAATTTAAACGATAAAATTGTAAAGGACAAAGATGAAAATATTTAATTATTAGTTGTAAAAGTACAGGAAAGTTGTAATTTTATTTTATCTAGTTATAATATTATTCATTTTTTAATGTAAGTAAGACTTGGGAATATATCAATTTTAAACACCATTTCTATCAGCTTTACATCGCACGAATCATTACTTCTAATTTATATTTATTTTAAAGTCAAAAAATTAACTTCATTAATTCAGCTTTTTATGCAAGAATTAATGAAGTTTTTTTTTATTTGTTAATTCAAATTTTACACTTGACAATAAGTGCTACAAAGTACTATCTGTTTATTTCATCCTATCAACTTGACTAAAATTAAGACATTTGATTGTCGATGTGACTATAATTCTAATCGTTATTTTCAATCATTTTATAGGCATCAATTACTTTTTTGACTAATCTATGTCGAACAATATCTTTGTCATCCAGATAAATGATTCCTATACCATCAATATCTTTTAAAACCAGTAAAGCTTCTTTTAGTCCAGATATGGTTCTTCGCGGTAAATCGACTTGGCCAGGATCTCCAGTAATCATAAACTTAGCGCTTTTCCCCATGCGGGTTAAAAACATTTTCATTTGAGAATGCGTCGTGTTTTGCGCTTCATCCAAAATTACAAAAGCGTTATCGAGCGTTCTACCGCGCATGAATGCCAATGGCGCTATCTGAATAATTCCCTTTAAAATGTAATCTTCTAATTTTTCATTGGGTAACATATCGCGTAAAGCATCGTAAAGGGGTTGCATGTACGGATCTAATTTTTCCTTCATATCTCCGGGTAAAAACCCTAAGTTCTCCCCTGCTTCTACCGCCGGACGCGTCAATATGATGCGTTTAACTTGTTTTTCTTTTAAAGCTTTAACAGCCATTGCAACTCCAGTATATGTTTTTCCGGTTCCTGCAGGACCAACAGCAAATACCATATCATTTTTTTCCATGGTATCGACCAGTAATTGCTGGTTGGGTGTCATCGGTTTGATGATTTTCCCACCCACTCCATGTACTAAAATTTTATCGTGATCGGCCATTCTCTCCACCTGTTGCCCATCACTTAAAATCACACGTTCTATAACATTATTATCTATAGTGTTATAACGAGTAAAATGAAGCATTAACCGTTGAAAACGTTTTTCAAACTCGTCTAAAACCTCTTTTTCTCCAAAAGCTTTTATGGTTGTTCCCCGAGCGACAATTTTTAATTTGGGGTAGTATTTTTTAATTGTTTCAAGATGAGTGTCTTGAGCGCCCCAAAAGTCTTTTGGAGCGATGTCTATGAGCTCAATTATTCTTTCGTTCAAATGATACTATTTTTAGTGTTTTTAATTTAAAGTTAATCTCAATCCAATTCCGTTTAAATTGGTAATTAGATCCAGTCTTGGTTCATTGAATTGTTTGTATCCTGTTGCATTTTGATTGTTATAATCCGTAACTACATTCTTAATTTTATTAGAAAAACCAATTTTAACAGGAATCGCAATTAAAAGTTCAGCAAGGCCAGCAAAAGCAATAATCTTTGGAATTAATCTATCACTTTCATCAACATACACTCCATTCATACCAGATTCAAATCCTGAAATTACGTAAGCAAATGTTCCTGTAACTAATAATACTAGACCAGAAATAAGCAATATGTTGCCTATAGTTTTTTTTGTTCTGCCGATATTGTAATCTTTGAGAAGTTTTTCATTACTTTTTAATAAATGCCGTATCTGATGCGGTGAAATTTCATTGTTTTCAGTATCGGTAATGTTACCGTTAGAATTATAAACTAGTTTTTGTGAATGCGATTGTAAGCAACCAAAGAAGAAAAAAAGAAGAAAAAATAAAGGTTTGATCATGTGTTTGTTTTAAATTCAAATTAAAATTCTAATTAATTAAAGCCGAAAATACTTTAGCTTTGCGTTTCTCAAATTTAATGAAAATTAGGTTCATAAAACACCAATAGTTATAAACAAATTTATGTCAATAATTACCCTTACTTCCGATTATGGCTTGAAAGACCACTTTGTAGGTGCGCTGAAAGGGAAAATTTTATCTGAGTATTCCGAAGCAGTTATTATTGATATTTCACACGAAATAGATCCATTCAACACAGTAGAAGCAAATTACATAATTGGTGCATCGTATTCTAGTTTTCCAAAAGGTACCGTACATCTTATAGGAGTTGATATGGAATCCAATAAAGAGAACCAACATATTGTCATGCAATGGAACGATCATTATTTTATAGCTGCTGATAATGGCATTTTAAGTATGCTGTCGCAAAAAATTGTGCCACAAAAGATCGTTGCTATTACAATTCATGACCGTTTACCAAATGAAGCAACTGATCTCGATGTCTTTGTAAAGGTAGCCTGTCATTTAGCCAAAGGTGGTTTAATGAATGTTATTGGTAGAGAAATTAATACAATCAAGAAAGTCACAAATTTGCAAGCTACGCTATCAGATGATGGCAGTTCGCTCAAAGGAAATGTGATTTATATTGATCATTTTGGAAATGTTGTTACTAATATTTCAAAAAAATATTTCATTGAAGTGGCCAAAGGAAGACCTTACGAGATTGTTTTGAAAACCAAAAATATCAAAACTATTTTACCCAACTACTCTGCCATTGCAAGTTCTGATAAATATCCGATCAAATCATATGAAGGAGAAAAATTAGCCATTTTCAACGAAGCCGGTTTTCTGGAGATTGCCATTTTTAGAAGTAATCCATCCAAAGTAGGTTCTGCCAATAGTTTACTTGGATTGAATTATAGAGATATAATAAATATAGTATTTAGGTAGCTGTGTTCAGTAATCAGTTTAAAAATCATAAATCGTTAATCTAAAATCATAAATCCCAAATGTTTGTACGCATAGTAAAATTAAGTTTTCACCAGGAACATATTCCTGCATTTTTAGAAAACTTTGAGTTGATGAAAGATAAAATACGAAATGCGCCCGGAAATCGTTTCTTAGAATTGTATCAAGACAAAAACAACAAAAGCATTTTCTTTACTTACAGCTACTGGGAAACCGAAGCTGATTTGGAAAATTATAGAAATTCTGAGCTTTTTTACGATGTTTGGACATTCACAAAAAAATTATTCAATGACAAACCAGAAGCTTGGAGCGTGGATAAGTTAGTTACTTTGGTTTAAAGTTTTTTAGTTTAAAGTTGAGCAACTTTAAACTAAAAAACTTAAACTTTTAAACAAAAAATAAATGAAATCAATAGTATTACGAGAGATAAAATCCTTTTTTGGTTCGCCAATAGGCTACTTAGTTATCGCCATTTTTCTAATTATCAACGGACTGTTCCTTTGGGTTTTCGAAGGAGAGTATAATATTTTAAATACGGGTTTTGCAGATTTAACTCCATTTTTTACCTTGGCGCCTTGGATTTTGATATTCTTGATTCCTGCTGTAACCATGCGTAGTTTTTCGGATGAGAAAAAACAAGGAACATTAGAATTATTGCTTACCAAACCATTGAGTATTTGGCAAATTGTAAACGGAAAATTTCTTGGCGCTTTGCTTTTAATTGTAATGGCCATTATTCCAACCTTTATTTATGTTGCCATTATTTCTAGTTTAGGAATGCCAGAAGGCAATATCGATATGGGAAGCACCATTGGTTCTTATTTTGGATTATTGTTCTTGATAGCTGCGTATTCAGCCATAGGAATATTTACATCAACCTTGTCTGATAACCAAATTGTAGCTTTTATTGTCGCAGTATTTTTATGTTTTTTCTTTTATTTTGGATTCGAAGGTTTAGCAACTGTTGTTCCAAACATGTCTTCCATAATTGCTTCATTAGGAATGCAAGATCATTTCAAAAGTATGAGCCGAGGCGTATTAGACACAAGAGATATTCTTTATTTTACAAGCATAACCGTTGTCTTTCTATCCTTTACTGTTTATAAATTAAAATCTTTCAAATCGTAATGACTACTTCTAAGAAAAATAACCTAAAATCAATATTGATTATCCTTGCCGTTGTAGTGGTTGCGAATGTGATAGGAAGTTCCTTTTTTCATCGTTTTGATCTAACAAAAGATAAAAGGTACACGCTTTCCCTTACTTCTTTGAAC